>JAODNL010000616.1 GCA_025465405.1 Pseudonocardiales bacterium
CTTACCGAGCTTGAGCAACGGGATGGCGAGCAGCAGGACGAGCAGGACGAACGCGCCTGCCGCGATCAGCGCGGCAACAGCCCCTCCGGACACCCGTGGCCTCCTCAGCAGATCCGGTGACGAACACAACCAGTTGACCCTACCGGGTCACTTCCCGGCCTCCGGCAGTTCGGCCGCCCGTTCGGCCGCCGGTTCCACCGGCCCGGTGGTGCCGCGAATCGCGGCCCGCAGTTTCGACAACCGTTCGGCGAGAATGCGTTCGGCACCCCGATCGGCAGGCGCGTAGTAGTCGCGCCCGACGAGCTCGTCCGGCGGATACTGCTGGGCCACGAGGCCTTCGGCCGCGTCGTGCGGGTACCGGTAGCGCTGCGCGTGGCCCAGCTTGGCCGCGCCGGGATAGTGCCCGTCGCGCAGCGCCGGCGGCACCGAACCGGCCTTGCCGGCGCGGACGTCGGCCAGGGCCGCGTCGATCGCCATCACCACCGCATTGGATTTCGGCGCGAGCGCAAGATGGATCGTCGCCTGGGCGAGGTTGATCCGTGCCTCGGGCATGCCGATCAGCGCAACCGCCTGCGCTGCCGCGGAAGCGGCCAGCAGCGCCGTCGGGTCGGCCAGGCCGATGTCTTCGCTGGCGTGGACAACCAGCCGCCGGGCTATGAACCGCGGATCCTCGCCGGCCTCGATCATCCGCGCGAGGTAGTGCAGCGCAGCATCGGCATCCGAGCCACGGATGGACTTGATGAACGCGCTGATCACGTCGTAGTGCTGGTCGCCGTCGCGGTCGTAACGGACCGCCGCGGTGTCCACGGCCTGTTCCAGCGTCGGGAGGTCGACCACCGTCCTACCCTCAGCCAGCACGGTGCCCGCGGCGGCTTCCAGGGCGGTGAGCGCGCGACGGGCGTCGCCGCCGGACATCCGCAGCAGGTGCGCGCGGGCGTCGTCGTCGAGCGTCACGGCGGCGCCGAGACCGCGCTCGTCGGCTAGCGCACGGTCGACGAGCACCTCGACCGCTGCCTCGTCGAGTGGCTGCAGCGTGAGCAGCAGGCTGCGCGAGAGCAGCGGCGACACGATCGAGAAGAACGGATTCTCCGTGGTTGCCGCGACCATCGTGATGTGCCGAGCCTCGACGGCGCCGAGCAACGAGTCCTGCTGGGTCTTCGAGAAGCGATGGATCTCGTCGATGAACAACACGGTCTGCCGGCCGGTGCGGCCCAGTTCCGTCCTGGCCTGCTCGATGACCGCGCGGACATCCTTCACGCCCGCGTTGATTGCGGACAGCTGCACGAACCGCCGGTTGGTGGCCGACGAGACGATCAGCGCGAGCGTCGTCTTCCCGGTGCCCGGCGGGCCGAACAGGATCAGCGACATGGGGGCGTCGCCCTCGACCAGGCGGCGAAGCGGAGAGCCCGGTGCGAGCAGGTGATCCTGCCCGACCACCTCGTCGAGCGTTCGGGGCCGCATGCGCGCCGCCAGCGGCGCGGCCGGGTCGAACGGCTGGGCTGCAGGCATCGGCTCCGCGGGCTCGAACAGGGTCACCCGCTCAGCCTACGAATCCTCAGCCGGCACCACGTCGATTCCGGCCTCCTTGCGCTGCTCCGGCGTGATCGGTGCCGGTGCACCGGTGAGCGGGTCGTAACCGCCGCCGGTCTTCGGGAAGGCGATCACGTCCCGGATCGACTCGGTGTCCGACAGCAGGGCGCAGATGCGATCCCAGCCGAACGCGATGCCGCCGTGCGGAGGGGCACCGTAGCTGAACGCGTCGAGCAGGAACCCGAACTTGCTACGTGCCTCCTGCTCGTCGAGACCCATCACGGCGAAGACGCGCTCCTGGACGTCGCGACGGTGAATACGGATCGACCCGCCCCCGATCTCGTTGCCGTTGCAGACGATGTCGTAGGCATACGCCAGCGCCGAGCCGGGGTCCTTGTCGAAGGTGTCCATCGACTCCGGCTTCGGCGAGGTGAACGCGTGGTGCACCGCGGTCCACGCGCCGTGCCCCACCGCGACGTCGTCGGTCTCGGACGCCAGTTCGAACAGCGGCGCGTCGACGATCCACACGAACGACCACTGCGACTCGTCGATCAGCCCGACCCGGCGACCCACCTCCAGCCGCGCCGCGCCGAGCAGTGCCCGCGCCGAGTTGACGGGGCCGGCGCCGAAGAACACGCAGTCACCGGGCTTCGCGCCGACGTGCGCCGCCAGTCCGGCCCGCTCGGCATCCGACAGGTTCTTCGCCACCGGGCCACTCAGCTCCCCGTCGTCACCGACCAGGACGTAGGCGAGACCCTTCGAGCCCCGCTGCTTGGCCCAGTCCTGCCACGCGTCGAGCTGCTTGCGCGGCTGCGACGCGCCTCCCGGCATGACGACCGCGCCGACGTAGGGGGCCTGGAAGACCCGGAACGGCGTGTCCTTGAAGTAGTCGGTGCAGTCGACCAGCTCGAGGCCGAATCGCAGGTCGGGCTTGTCTGACCCGTAGCGCGCCATCGCGTCCGCGTAGGTCATGCGCGGGATCGGCGCGGTGATCTCGTGCCCGATCAGCCGCCACAGCGCCGTGAGTACGTCCTCGGCGCGGGCGATCACGTCGTCCTGCTCGACGAAGCTCATCTCGATGTCGAGCTGGGTGAACTCCGGCTGCCGGTCGGCCCGGAAATCCTCGTCGCGGTAGCAGCGGGCGATCTGGAAGTAGCGCTCCATGCCGGCCACCATGAGCAACTGCTTGAACAGCTGCGGCGACTGAGGCAGCGCGTACCAGTTACCCGGTCGAAGGCGCGCGGGTACCAGGAAGTCGCGGGCGCCCTCCGGAGTGGAACGGGTGAGCGTGGGCGTCTCGATCTCGACGAACCCCTGGTCGTAGAGCACGTCGCGCGCGGCCCGATTCACCTTGCTGCGCAGCCGAATTGCCGCTGCGGGACCCGGGCGGCGCAGGTCCAGATAGCGGTACTTCAGCCGAGCCTCCTCGCCGACCTCGGTGTGCTCGTCGACCTGGAACGGCAGTGGCGCGGCCTCGTTGAGGACCTCGAGCTTGTCGACGGCCACCTCTATCTCGCCGGTCGGTATCGCCGGGTTCACGTTTCCCGCCGGTCGTTCACGGACCTCGCCGGTCACCGCCACGACCCACTCGTTGCGCAGGTCGTGGGCGACGTCGGCCTCCCGCATCACCACCTGCACCGACCCCGACGCGTCGCGCAGGTCGATGAAGGTCACGCCGCCGTGGTCGCGGCGAGTGGCGACCCAGCCGGCGAGCGTCACGGTCTGGCCGGCGTCCGACGCGCGCAGCGTCCCGGCATCATGGGTACGGATCACTTCTGCTCACCTTCGACGATCACCTGCGGCCGCAGGTCGGTGGGTGGGGGCGTCCACGAATCGGGATCGGCCGTCACCTGCTCACCGCTGCGGATGTCCTTGACCTCATGCGTGCCGTCGGCGCCCGGGAACCAGACGAACGGGATCCCGCGGCGCTCGGCATAGCGGATCTGGCGGCCGTACTTCGCCGCCGACGCGGCCACTTCGGTCGCGATCCCCCGCCGCCGCAGCGACTGGGCCAGCTCGTCACAGCGGACCCGGTCCTCCTCGGTCGGCAGTGCGACGAGCACGGCCGAGGGCACCGGGCGCGACGCGCTGAGCGTGCCGCGCTGCAGCAGCGGCATCAGCAGGCGGGTGACACCCAGCGAGATGCCGACGCCCGGGTAGGTCGTCCGGCCGTCGCTGGCCAGCGAGTCGTACCGACCGCCCGAGCAGATCGAGCCGAGTTGCTCGAAGCCGGCCATCCGGGTCTCGAACACGGTGCCGGTGTAGTAGTCCAGCCCGCGGGCGATGCGTAGGTCGGCCTCGACGGTGAGCCGTTCGCTGCTCAGCCCGGCGCAGCCGTCGATCACCGCGGCGAGCTCCGCAAGGCCGGCCTCGAGCAGCTCGTGCCGCACGCCGAGCTCGCGGACCCGGTGGACGAACGACGTGTCGGCCGAGCGGATCTCGGCCAGCCGCAGGCACAGCTTCGCCTGCCCGTCGGTGAGCCCCGCGTCGTCGACGAGCTGCTTGGCCACCACCTCGGCCGGCACCTTGTCCATCCGGTCGATCGCGCGCATGACGGCCGTGGCGTCCGACGCGCCGACGCCCAGCACGAAGCCCTCGATCAGCTTGCGGTTGTTGACCTGAAGGCGCAGCGGCGGCAGGAACCCGATGCCAGCGAGCGCTTCGGCCATCACCCGAGCCACCTCGACGTCGTGGTGGAAGGGCAGCACGTCGCGCGCCACGATGTCGATGTCGGCCTGGGTGAACTCCCGGTAGCGCCCCTCCTGCGGCCGCTCCCCGCGCCACACCTTCTGGATCTGGTAGCGGCGGAACGGGAACTCGAGGTGCCCCGCGTTGTCCAGCACGTACCGGGCGAACGGGACGGTCAGGTCGAAATGCAGCCCCAGGCCGGCGTCGCCCTCCTCCTCGGGGGCGTGCAGGCGGCGAAGGACATATACCTCTTTGTCGATTTCTCCCTTTCGAAGCAGGGAGTCCAGGGGCTCGGCCGCCCGAGTCTCGACGGAGGCGAAGCCGTGCAGCTCGAAGCTCGCGCGCAGCGCATCGAGGACCGCCAGCTCGACTGCTCGTTGATCCGGCAGCAGCTCCGGGAACCCGGACAGCGACGTGGTCACCGGGCTCGCACCTTCGCTCGCTGCCGCTCGCTCATGCCGCGTCCTCGCTTCGCTGCGGGCGACGGCACGAGGCTCCAAGCGCACTGCGCCCATGATTCGCTCGCTGCCGCTCGCTCATGCCAATCCCTGCAGGTACGGGTTCGTGGCCCGCTCGCGGGCAATGGTCGTCGACGGCCCGTGGCCCGGGTGCACCTGGGTCGCGCCATCCAGCGGCAGGATCACCGAGCGCAGGGAGTTCTCCATGGCAGCCATCGACCCGCCGGGCAGGTCGACCCGGCCGATCGAGCCGGCGAACAGCACGTCACCGGCGAACAGCACGGGCTCGTCGGTGCCGGAGAGGCCGAACACCACCGACCCGGCCGAGTGTCCGGGCGCGTGCCGCACGCTGAAGTCCAGACCCGCCAGCGCAACCTTGTCCCCGTCGCCGAGCTCGCGCACGTCGTCGGGCTCGGCGAACGTCAGCGAACCGAACAGGGGCGTGCCCGCCGGGACGCTGATGCCCGACCAGGGATCGGCGAGCTGGCCCCGGTCGGCCGGGTGGATGTAGGCCGGCACGTCACGGGCCTGGCAGACCGGCAGCACCGAGAACGTGTGGTCGAAGTGGCCGTGCGTCAGCAGCACCGCGACGGGGTGCAGCCGGTGTTCGGCGATCACGTCGTCCAGGCGGGCGCCCACCCCGATGCCGGGATCGATGACGACGCATTGCTCACCGGCGGCAGGGGCAACCACCCAGCAATTCGTGGCGGTCGCGTCCGACGGGAAACCCGTGATGAGCACGGCGCATGACTCCACTGTGTTGGGGCGGTCGGGGACGCTTCAGCCTACCGAGCCACGGCGGCGCGATTTCATTGCTCGCACCCACGGGAGCTTCCGTACACTGCCGGGGACCGCGCCCGATCTTGCCCTCAGTTGGAGGACCGCTCAGTGCCGACGCAGAAACAGCGCCGTGAGGCCGCCCGCCGACACCTCGAACGTCAGCTCGAGCGCCGCCAGCAACGTGAGGCCGCGCGTAAGCGGTTCACGCTGATCGCCTCGATCATCGGCACCATCGTCGTGGTGGCGATCGTGGTCGTATTCGTCGTGGCCGTCGGCCACGACAACAAGAAGAAGACGCCGGCCGCGGCATCGACCACGCCGGCCTCCGGCTCGGCATCGCCGTCCCCGTCCCCCACGCCGTCGACGTCATACCCAGCAGCAACCGGGGCCTCGGTGAGCTTCGAAGGTGTGACGGTGAAGGGCGCCGCCGACCTCGGTGGCAGGCCGACCGTGACGTCGAAGGCAACGAAGGACCCGACGAAGCTGCAGTTCAAGGACCTGGTCGTCGGCAAGGGCGCG
>JAODNL010000356.1 GCA_025465405.1 Pseudonocardiales bacterium
CCGACCAGCAGGCGTCCGCCGGTATGCGACATGACGCGTGCTGACAGCTCACGGGACTGGCCCGCCTGGCTGCCGCGTCGCCCGGCGATCACGCTGAATCCGGTGGCGGCGAGGAGCGCGTAGACCACTCCTCTCGCGAATGACTGGAGGCGCGGGCCGGCGCGGTCCCCGGCGCCGGCCACTCCGAACGCCGCTTCGGCGAAACGCCACAGGGCGTAGCCCACGAAGCCGAGCGCGATCACCCAGAGCAGGATCAGGCCGCCCGGGTGGGCGGCGAGTGCCTGCAGGGCACCACGTTGGTCGGTGTCGGACCGGCGGCCCCCGAGCGCGACGGCAAAGGTGAGGGCGCCGAGAAGCAGGTAGATGAGCCCGCGCGCGGTGAGCCCGAGACGGGCCGCGACGTGCATGGGGGTGCTGCGTCGTACCCGATGTCCGGTGACCAACGCCGTGTCCACGTCACTAAGTTGCCCGCTGACGCGCGTCGGGAAACGTCCGCCCTGGGGTACACAGGGGTCGTGCCCGTCAAACGCTGGTTCCTGTCGTCCGCCGAGCGGGGAAATCCGCACACGTCGCTCGACAGGAGGCATGGCGGCCGGGCGTGGACGACCGGGAACACGGTGCGACCACTCGTGCATGGCGCGGTCTACTTCGCCGAGCTGCGCCGCCGCGTGGACGCGATGCACGCAGGTGACGAGCTCATGTTCACCGACTGGCGCGGCGATGCTGACGAGCTCCTGGACGGCCCGGGCACGGAGGTCTCGACGGTCTTGTCCCGGGCCGCCGAGCGCGGCGTGATCGTCAAAGGACTGATGTGGCGCTCGCACTGGGACCGGTTTGCCTTCAGCGCCGCGGAGAACCGGCATCTCGGCGAGGAGATCGAGCAGGCCGGCGGTGAGTGCGTGCGCGACATGCGGGTGCGTCCCGGCGGATCGCATCACCAGAAGTATGTCGTGCTGCGGCACCCGGATCGTCCTGAGCTCGACATCGCCTTCGCCGGCGGCATCGACCTCTGTCACAGCCGCAACGACGACGTCGAGCACAACGGTGACCCGCAACGGCAGCCGATGGCCGCGGTGTATGGCCAACGCCCGCCGTGGCACGACGCCCAGCTGGCGATCCACGGCCCGGCGGTCGGCGATGTCGAGGCGACCTTCCGCGAGCGCTGGACCGACCCGACTCCGATGACGCGCAACCCCTTCTACCGCCTTCTCGACGCGGTGCGCCAGGACGACGACTCGCCCGACCCACTGCCGGAGCAGCTCGCGGATCCGGTTGGCACGGGAACGCACGCGGTTCAGATACTGCGGACCTATCCGGCCCGGTTGCGCGGCTACCCGTTCGCGCCTCACGGCGAGCGCAGCGTTGCCCGCGCGTACCGGAAGGTCGTCGCGAACGCGTCGAGCCTGATCTACGTCGAGGATCAGTACTTCTGGGACGCCGAGGTCGTGCGGCGTTTCGCCGACGCGCTGGCCGACAACCCGAACCTGCATCTGATCGCGATCATTCCGCGCTTTCCGGACCAGGACGGCCGGGTCTCCAAGCCGCCTAACCTGATCGGCCGGATGCAGGCCATCGACCTCGTGCGCGCGGCCGGTCCGGGCCGGGTAGCTTTCTACGGAATCGAGAACCACGCCGGCACGCCGGTATACGTGCACGCGAAGGTCTGCGTGATCGACGACGTGTGGGCATCGATCGGATCGGACAACGTCAACCGGCGCTCGTGGACGCACGACTCCGAGCTGTCCTGCGCGGTGTTCGACGAATCACTGGACGAGCGGCCGCCCCGCGTCGTCGACCGGTTCGGCGACGGTGCCCGACGATTCGCGCGCGACTTGCGGCTGTCGCTGGCCCGCGAACACCTCGACCGCGCCCCGGGCGAGGACGCCGACCTCCTCGATCCGGCGAGTGCGTTCGAGCAGTTCGCGGCGTCGGCCGCTCGGCTGCAGGCGTGGCACGACGGCGGGCGGCGCGGCGAACGGCCGCCGGGGCGGCTTCGTCCCTACGACCTCGAGCCGATGTCCCGGCGCACCCGGCTGTGGGCCGAGCCGCTCTACCGCGTCGTCTACGACCCGGACGGCCGCCCCTTGCGCATGCGGCTCCGGCACGAGTTCTGAGCGGTCACGACGCCTGGCTGACCGTCGACATGTTGAAGTCGGGGACTCGGACCGCCGGCATCGCGGACCGGCTGAAGTAGTCGCTCCACTCGCGGGCCAGCGTGTGCTCGGTGCGGCTGACTTCGGTGATGCGGCCGAGCAGGTCGACGGGTGACTCGTTGAACCGGAAGTTGTTCACGGCGCCCCGCACCTGGCCGTTCTCGACGAGGTAGACGCCGTCGCGGGTGAGACCGGTGAGCAGCAGCGTCTGCGGGTCCACTTCGCGGATGTACCAGAGGCAGGTAAGCAGCAGACCCCGCTCGGTCGCGGCGATCATCTCGTCGAGCCCGGTTGTGCCGTTGCCGTCGAGGATCAGGTTGCCGACGAACGGCGCCGGCTGGGCGCCGGTCTTCGCGGCCCAGGATCTGGTGCGCGCCAGGTTCGTCAGCGTGCCGTCGCTGACCCAATCCGTCGCCGAGATGGCCGCGCCGTTGTCGAACACCGACTGCAGACCGCCCTCGGACTGCGTCGCGATCTCGAACGGTGCGCATCGCAAGCCTGGCTCGTTCGGGTCGGACCGCAGCGTGAGCGGCAACTGCGCGAGCTGCTCGCCGATCCGGGTGCCCCCGCCACTGCCGGCGAAGACGTTGCGGCCCTCCTCCGCGTCCCGCGACGACGCCGTCCAGTAGGCGTAGATCATCAGGTCGGCTACCGCGGTCGGCGGCAGGATCGTCTCGTAGCGACCCGCCGGGAGGTCGATCGGCGTCGCGGCCCAATCCAGCCGGGTGTCGAGGGTGGCGGCCAGCGCGTCGATGTCGACGTCGACGAAGTCGGGCGTGTGCAGCCCCGACCACGCCGAGCGGCTGAAGTCCGCGGACTTCCCGTTGATCTCCAGCCGGCCGTCCGGCTGGTCGAAACGCCGGCGAAGTCCCGTGGACGTGCCGACGAAGTACGACGTGAGCTGGTGCTCGGCGAAGCCGAACAGGAGGCGATCAGCCTTACGCCAGCGGTCGAAGACGGCACCGAGCGCGGGTGCGAACGTCTCGAAGATTGCCACCCCGGTCTCGCCGGGCTCGGCGGACCAGTCGTCGCCGTGCTCGTACGGCTCGACGAGCGGCGCGGCATCGTCGGCCGGCCCCGCGTCGCGTCCGGCCCGTTCCGAGGCGCGCACGAGTTCAGCCAGCTCGTCGCCGGTCGTCACGGAGCGGGTCACTACCCCCGCGCTGGTGCCGTCGGACTTGTCGAACGTCGAGATCACCGTGACCGAGCGCGATTGCATCTGCCCGTTCGTCGTCAGGCTGTTCGCCGCAAATCGCAGGTTCGTCTCCGTGTGCTCGCCGGCGATCACCACGCAACCGTCGGCCGACGACGCCGCCAGAGCCTGCTCGACCATTTGCTGCGGCTGAATCACCGGCCACCCTCCGATTTCGTGTTGAGCACGTTGACCCCGCGGAAGAGTGCCGCCGGGCAGCCGTGCGAGACGGCGGCGACCTGGCCCGGCTGACCCTTGCCGCAGTTGAACGCCCCACCCAGGACGTAGGTCTGCGGCCCGCCGACGGCCTCCATCGAGCCCCAGAAGTCCGTCGTCGTCGCCTGATACGCGACGTCGCGCAGCTGACCGGCCAGCTCACCGCCTTCGATCCTCCAGAACTGCTGCCCGGTGAACTGGAAGTTGAAGCGCTGCATGTCGATCGACCACGACCGGTCGCCGACGATGTAGATGCCGCTGTCCACACGGCCGATCAGATCCTGCGTGGACGGACCGCCGGGCGCGGCCTGAAGCGAGACGTTCGCCATTCGCTGCAACGGGATATGGCCCGCCGAGTCGGCGAACGCGCAGCCGTTGGACCGGACGCCGTCGCCGTCGGCAACGCCGAGCTCGTTGGCCTGCGCCATCTGGCGGTTGAGCTGGTAACCGACGAGCACCCCGTCGCGCACGATGTCGAACTTCTGCGCGGCGACGCCCTCGTCGTCGTAGCCGATCGTGGCCAGGCCATGCTCGACGGTGCGGTCGCCGGTGACGTTCATGACCGGGCTGCCGTACTGCAGGCGATTCAACTTGTCCAGCGTCGCGAACGACGTTCCGGCGTAGGCGGCCTCGTATCCGAGCGCGCGATCCAGTTCGGTGGCGTGCCCGACGGACTCGTGGATGGTCAGCCACAGGTTCGACGGGTCGATGACCAGGTCGTAGCGTCCGGCCGCAACGCTGGGCGCCTTCACGTGCTCGGCGAGCAGGCCAGGGAGCTCGGCGATCTCGGTGTCGAAGTCCCAACCGGTGCCCGTGAGGTACTCCCAGCCGCGGCCGGCGGGCGGGGCGATCGTGCGCATCGAGGAGAATGCGCCGGCGCCGCGGTCGACGTTGACCGCGGTGAAGGCCGGATGGATCCGCACCCGCTGCTGCGTGGTCGTCGTCCCCGCGGTGTCGGCGTAGTACTTGTTCTCGAGTACCTGCATGAGGCTCGCGTCGGCGTGGTCGACGCCGTCGGCCGACAGCAGCCGTTCGGACAGCTCCCTGAGCCGCCCCACCCGTTCGGCTTCGGTGACCTCGAAGGGGTCGACGTCGTAGGAGGAGATCCACTGGGCGTCGCGGTACACGGGCTCCGGCGCCAGCATCACCGGCTCGGAGCTCAGCACCCGGCTGACCTGGGCGGTGGCCACGGCTCGCTCGGCGAGCAGCACGGCCGCCTCGACCGTGCGCGCGACCCCACTGGCGAATCCCCACGCGCCCTG
>JAODNL010000380.1 GCA_025465405.1 Pseudonocardiales bacterium
CGCCGCCGCTGCCGCGGCCAGGACGGCCGCGACGACCGCGACCCGACCGGCAAGTGCCGCCGCCCGCGGCAGATCCCGCGGCTGGGCGGGCTTGCCGTCGCCGAGCGAGGGCCGCTCCTCGACGCGCTGGCCGTACCCGTTCACGCCGCCGAGTCGCAGCTCCAACGCCCCCGCGAACGCGGCCTCGCACCAGCCGGAGTTCGGGCTGGGGTGCCGGCGCGCGTCCCGGCCGGCGATGCGCAGGACGTCTCGCGGGCGGCCGCTGACGAGAGCGACCAGGACCGCCGTCGCCCGCGCGGGCACCAGGTTCGCAAGGTCGTCCAGCCGGGCCGACGCCCACCCGAAGCGGCGGTAGCGCGCCGATCGATGGCCGACCATCGCGTCCAACGTGTTCACCGCGCGGTAGCCGAGCAGGCCCGGGATGCCCGCGACGGCACCCCAGAACAGCGGCGCGACGACCGCGTCGGACGTGTTCTCCGCAACCGATTCGACCGCGGCACGGGCCACTTCGGACTCGTCCAAGTCGACGGTGTCGCGCCCGACGAGGTGGGTGAGCCGAGACCGGGCGGCGGGCAATTCGCCCGCGTCGAGCAGCTCGTGCAGCGCCGCCGCCTCCCGCCGCAACGTCTCGCCACCGAGCACGGCCCACGTCGCCGCGGTGACGGCGAGCGGGTACGCCGCCCGGCGCCGGGTTGCCCGCTCCAGCCCCAGGCCCAGGGCCACCACCGCGCCGCCAGAGGCCGCCGTGAAAGCCACACCGGCCCCCGTCGAGTCGCGCCACAGCCGCCGTTCGAGCAGCTGTGCCGCCCGTCCGAAAGCCGCGACCGGGTGGCCGCGCCGCGGGTCCGCGAACACGGCGTCGAGCGCCGCGCCGGCGAGTAGCCCGGCGGCGAGTCCGCGTCCACGTCGCACCGCTGAACCCAATCACACCGGCGGAGGCGGGCCGGACCGGGTTAGCCGGCGACCAGCGGCGGGAATCCCAACGACGGAACAGTGTCGAGACTCGGGAGGTATCCATGTCCGCGCCGCCTCACCGGCTGACCGACCTGCCCGCCGCGGGCTGGCGCGCCGCCCTCGTGCGGGCGCTGCACCAGTTCAAGCACGACGACATCACCGACCGGGCCGCGGCGCTCACCTATTTCGGGGTGCTCGCGATCTTTCCCGGCCTGCTCGTCCTGGTATCGATCCTCGGCCTGGTCGGGCAGTCCACCACGCAGAAGGTCCTCGACAACGTCGGGCAGATCGCGCCCGGCGGCGTCAAGAGCTTTCTGCGGACGGTCATCGAGCAGGTGCAGGGTCGCCAGGGCGCCGCGAGCGTTGCGGCCGCGGTCGGGCTGGTGCTCGCGATCTGGTCGGCGTCCGGATACGTCGCGGCGTTCATGCGCGCGACCAATGCGATCTACGGAGTCGACGAAGGGCGCCCGATTTGGCGCACTGCGGGGGTCCGCCTGGCCGTCACGATCGTCACGCTCGTCCTGCTCGTCGTCAGCGCGCTGATGGTCGTGCTCACCGGCACGGTCGCGCACCAGTTCGGGCAGGCGATCGGTCTCGGCAGTGTCGCGGTGACGGTCTGGGACATCGTGAAGTGGCCGGTGCTGCTCGTCATCGTCAGCGTGATGTTCTCCCTGCTGTACTGGGCGTGCCCGAATGTGAAGCAGGTCGGCCCGCGCTGGGTGACGCCGGGCGGCGTGATCGCGGTGGTGGTGTGGCTGCTCGCGTCCGGGGGGTTCGCGCTGTACGTGTCGTTCTCCAGCTCGTACAACAAGACCTACGGCTCGCTGGCCACGGTGATCGTGTTCCTGGTCTGGCTGTGGATCACCAACATCGCGATCCTGCTCGGGGCCGAGGTGAACGCCGAACTCCAGCACGAGCGCCTGATCGCCGCCGGGCTGCCCCAGGACGTCGATCCGTTCGCCGAACCGCGTGACACCCGCAAGCTCAGCTCGGACGAGAAGCTGCGCGTCGACGCCGCCGCCGCGGCACGGTCCAGAACAGCGTCCCGGCGATGATCACCGCGGCCGCGACCGCGACTGCCGGCAGCCAGGGGCGATCTCTCGCGGCGGTCGGTCGGTGCGCGACACCGGAAGATCGGGGGGTCGGGGTGGCGACGACTCGGGCAACCAGGTGCGGTGGTAGCGCAACGCTGTAGACAGCCGAGCCGGCATGCTCCGAGTCGACAAGCAGCGTGCGCCCGTCGAACGTCACGCCTTCGCCCTGCGGCTGGGCCGGAAGCGCGACGCGAACCGGGGACGACCGCAGCGCCCCGGCAACACCCGAGCTGCCGACGCGCCACACGTACGCGTCGGTGTAGGTCCGCACGACGAGCAATGACCCGTCCCGGGAGAGCGCGGCACCGGTCGCGGCCAGTTCACCGATTGCCGACGCCGGGGCTGCCGGCTTGGTGAAGTGGAACGTGATCGCGCCGACGCGACGCAGCGATTGCACGTGGGCGGCATCGGGTCGCGCCGGCAACGCATATGCCGTGGTGCTGCCCACCAGCGACTTGCTGAACAGGAAGGCCGCGCCGCCGGGTGTCACTGCCAGCGACTCCGCGTCCTTGGGGCCGTCGGGGTAGCGCAGCCGCCACATGTCCGGTCGCCCGGTCGACGCGGCGGCGCCGTCGCGCGTGACCCGCGGCTCGTCGACCCGATAGATGTCGATCTCCGCACGGCTGGCGCCGTTGTCCCCGATGTCGGCGAGCCACACCGACGGCACGCCGCGCTCGTCCGGGGCAACGGCGATGTCTTCCCAGTCCACGTTCGTCGCGCCGGGCACGTCGTAGGTGACCAGCGTCCGGCCGGTCCGGGCGTCGAGCGCGAAGAACCGCGCCGAGTCGCCGCTGTCGTTGTGCACGTAGACGACGCCCGGCGACGTGATGCCGACGGCGATGCCACTTGCCTCGTCGATGCGCGGGTCCTGCAGGTGGAACAGGACGCGCGATCCGGCCGCCGGCGCCGCGACAGCGGGGTCAGCGGACGCGAACGCGATTGCTACCGCCAACGCTGCCGCGACGCGCGTTGCGTGCACGCGGCCTACTCGCTGACGCCGAGGCGCTCCAGCAGGATGGCCCGCACCGCGGCCGCGTCGGCCTGCCCACGGGTGGCCTTCATGACCGCCCCGACGAGCGCACCCACGGCCGGCAGCTTGCCGCCGCGAACCTTGTCCGCCACGTCCGGGTTGGCCGCGATCGCGTCGTCCGCCGCCTGCTCCAGCGCGCCGGTGTCGGACACAACCTTCAGACCGCGCTGGGCCACGACGGCGTCGACGTCCTGGCCCGTCTCGAGCACGCCGTCGACGACCTGCCGCGCCAGCGCAACCGACAGGGCACCGTCCGCGACCAACTCGACCAGCCGGGCCACCTGCGCCGGGGTGATGCCGAGATCGGCTGCGTCTATCTCGCGGGAATTGGCCTGCTGCGCCAGGTATCCGAGCCACCAATTGCGTGCCTCGCCGATGGGCGCGCCCGCGTCGACGGTCGCCCCGACGAGGGCGACCACGCCCGCGTTCGTCAGCTGCACCATGTCCTCCGCGCTCACGCCGAGTTCTGCGCGCAGCCGGTCCCGGCGCGCGGCCGGAAGCTCCGGCAGGCCGGCGCGCAGCTTCTCGACCCACTCCGGGTCGGGTGCGATCGGCACCAGGTCGGGCTCGGGGAAGTACCGGTAGTCGGTCGCTTCCTCCTTGCTGCGACCCGGGCGGGTGTCACCCGTGGTCTCGGAGAAGTGCCGGGTCTCCTGCATGATCCGCCCGCCGGCATCGAGCAGGGCCGCCTGGCGCAGGATCTCCGACCGCACCGCTCGCTCGACAGTGCGGAGCGAGTTGACGTTCTTCGTCTCGGTGCGCGTGCCCCACCGGCCCGCGTCGGCACCGGAACCCGCCGGGCTCAGCGACGTGTTCACGTCGCAGCGCAGCGAGCCCTGTTCCATCCGCACGTCACTGACACCCAGGGTGCGCAGGATGTCGCGCAGTTCGGTGACGTACGCCTTCGCGACCTCGGGCGCGTGCGCACCGGCGCCGGGCACCGGCTTGGTCACGATCTCGACGAGCGGTATGCCGGCGCGGTTGTAGTCGACCAGCGAGTACTCCGCGCCGTGGATGCGCCCCGACGTGCCGACGTGGGTGATCTTGCCGGTGTCCTCCTCGAGATGCACGCGCTCGATGCCGACCCGCACCGTCTCGCCGTCCACGTCGACGTCGAGGTATCCGTCCACACACAGCGGTTCGTCGTACTGCGACGTCTGGAAGTTCTTCGGCATGTCCGGATAGAAGTAGTTCTTGCGCGCGAACCGGCACCACGTGGCGATCGAGCAGTTGAGCGCGAGCCCGATGCGGATGGTCGACTCGATCGCCTTCTCGTTCGCGACCGGCAGGGCTCCGGGCAGCCCGAGGCAGACGGGGCACACCTGCGTGTTCGGCTCGCCGCCGAAGTCCGTGGCGCAGCCGCAGAACATCTTCGACACGGTGCCGAGCTCGACGTGCGTCTCGATCCCGATCACCGGCTCGTACCGGCGGAGCACGTCCTCGTAGGTCAGTGTCATGCGACCAGCTCCGGGATGCTCGACAGCACCGGTTCGACGGCCGCCTCGAACGCGGCGGCGACCCGGTAACACCGCTCGTCGGCCAGTGCGGGCGCCATGATCTGCAGCCCGACCGGCAGGCCTTCGGACAACCCGGACGGGACCGAGATCGCCGGGGTGCCAGCCAGCGACGCCGGCAGCGTGCAGAGGTCGTTGACGTACATCGCCATCGGGTCGTCGATGCGCTCTCCGATTCCGAAGGCGACGAACGGCGACGTGGGCGACACCAGCACGTCGACCCGTTCGAAGGCGGCGGCGAAGTCTCGCGAGATCAGCGTGCGGACCTTCTGGGCCTGGCCGTAGTACGCCTCGTAGTAGCCCGACGACAGCGCGTACGTGCCGATCATGATGCGACGCTTCACCTCGGGGCCGAAACCGGCCTCCCGGGTCAGTGACATGACCTCCTCGAGCGAGTTCACCCCGTCGTCGCCGACCCGCAGGCCATAGCGCACTCCGTCGAAGCGCGCGAGGTTGGACGAGGCCTCGCTCGGTGCGATCAGGTAGTACGCGGCGAGCGCATAGCCGAAGTGCGGGCAGCTCACCTCGACGACCTCGGCGCCGAGGTCACGCAGACTGCCGACCGCCGACTCGAACGACGCCAGCACGCCGGCCTGGTAGCCGGTGGAATCCTGGCCACCGAGCTCGCGCACGACGCCGACACGAACACTTTTGAGGTCACCGCGCGCACCCTCGCGGGCGGCCGCCACGACGGGCGCGACGGGCTGCGGGAGCGACGTCGAGTCCGCGGGGTCGTGCCCGCCGATCACCTCGTGCAGCAGCGCCGCATCGAGCACCGTCCGTCCGAACGGGCCGGCTTGATCCAGCGAGGACGAGAACGCGATCAGGCCGTATCGCGAGACCGTGCCGTAGGTCGGCTTGTGCCCGACGATGCCGGTGACCGCGGCCGGCTGGCGGATCGAACCGCCGGTGTCCGTGCCGATCGCGAGCGGGGCCTCGAACGCCGCGACCGCGGCGCTCGATCCGCCGGACGACCCACCCGGGATACGCGACAGGTCCCACGGGTTGTGCGTCGGCCCGTAGGCGGAGTTCTCCGTGGACGAGCCCATCGCGAACTCGTCCATGTTCGTCTTGCCGAGCATGACGATTCCGGCGTCCTTGACGCGCCGGGCGATCGTGGCGTCGTACGGCGGCTGCCAGCGCTCGAGGATCTTCGAGCCGGCCGTCGTCGGCAGTCCCTGAGTGACGACGACGTCCTTCATCGCCAGCGGCACCCCCGCCAGTGGGGACAGCGGGCCGCCGGACGCGCGAAGGGCGTCGACCGCCTTCGCCGCACCGAGCGCGCCCTCGGTGTCGACGTGCAGGAAGGCGTGTATCGAGCCGTCCACGGCCGCGATGCGATCCAGGTGCGCCTGCGTGACCTCGACGGCCGACACCTCGCCGGACGCGATCCGGGCCGCGAGGTCCGCGGCGCCCGACCGGGTCAGCTCGCCGGTCACACTTCCTCGCTCAGGATGCGCGGGACGCGGAACTTGTTGTCCTCGACGTCCGGGGCCGCGGCCAGGACCGCCTCGCGGGGCAGGCACGGGCGCAGCTCGTCCGGGCGGAACACGTTCGTCATCGGCACGGCGTGTGACGTGGGCGGGATGTCGCCGGCCGCGACCTCGCTCACCCGCGCGACCGACCCCAGGATCACGTCGAGCTGGCCGGCGAAGACATCCAGCTCCTGCTCGGTGACCGCCAGCCGGGCGAGCCGCGCGAGGTGGGCGACGTCGTCGCGGCCGATCCGGCCGCCGGCGCTGGAGACGGAGGACCCGGAGAGTTCGGTTGCGTCAGGCACGACCCGTGAGTCTACGAGAGGCCCGAGACGGGCGCATTCGCGTTTGCCGGCGCAGCCGCGTCGGCCGGCGCGCTCATTCGCGTCCGCCGCGGCGCCCGGCCCCGTAACGCCACCGACACGTCGATGCGGCACGCTGTGAACGTGTCGTATCTCCTCCGCATCCTGCTGCCGGACCGCCCGGGCGCGCTCGGTGCGGTCGCGTCGGCGCTCGGTGCGGTGGGCGCGGACATCCTGAGCGTGGATGTCATCGAACGCTCGCCGGGCAGCGCGATCGACGACATCGTGATCGAGCTGCCGCCCGACCGGCTGGCCGATTCACTCGTCTCCGCGGCGTCGACGGTTCCCGGCGTGCAGGTCGAGTCGATCCGCCCGTACGCGGGCCAGATCGACCCGCATCGCGAGCTCGAGCTGCTGGAGAACCTCGCCGCGCACCCCAGCGAGCCGCTGAAGGTGCTGACCGACGGTGTCACGCGGATCTTCCGGGCCGGCTGGTCGCTCGTGCTGGACGCGCCGGCCGGCGGCCACGCGCGCGTGCTGGCCGCCTGCGGTGCGGCCCCCGAGGTGGACACCCTGCCGACGCCGTGGTGGCCGCCGCGACCCGCCCGCGCGCTCGAGGCTGACGGCGACTGGGCTCCGGCCGACTGGTCGCGGCTGGGTACCGAGCTCGCGGTTGCGCCGCTGAGCGACGGCGCCCTGCTGGTGGGCCGGCCCGCACTGCGCTGGCTGCCGGCCGAACTCCTGCGGCTGCAGCACCTCGCCGCGATCGCATCGACGGTGACCTCGGCCTGATCACGGCCGTGACCTCGGCCGTGAGCTCGCCCCCCACGGTCCGCCGGGCCGGGCGGACCAAGGTCGAATAACCTGCGGTTCGCTGGCCGGCTCGTCGAAGGCCGCGAAGGACCAGAACGTCGCGCGGCGGTTGTGGGAGCTGTCCGAGCGCCTGACCG
>JAODNL010000417.1 GCA_025465405.1 Pseudonocardiales bacterium
TTCCGCGGCGGCCGCCGCAGTCGAGCAGTCACGGGCATGTGTCCCGGCCGTCAGCCCAGGCATTCCGATGACACTCAGCGCGGCTGCAACGCAGTCGCGCTGAGTGCGGGCAAGAAGTCGAGCGTCCATGGTGTTCGCTGCCGCCAGCGAAGGTACGAGCACGGCAAACATTCCGGCAATGAATGCGATCAACAGGCAGAGAATTGAGGACGGCCTCTGCCGCTTGCCGGCGGACCGATGCCGTAAGGGCGAACGAGCTTTGGATCGGCGAGGGAGCGGTCGGAGCATGGGACCGGTCCTCTCTCGCCCAGGCAAGCTTTCTGCAAGTCGGTGGCGCGCGTTGGTCAAGGCATCGATGCCCGTGACTTCGGCGATCGCCAGCCGGAGGTTGACGACGTCCCGGCGCACGGCCTGTCCGTCCGCTCCAGCCCCCACGATCTCGATATCGCCGCGGTGGTGATGGCGTCGCTGCCGTCGCCGTCAAGTCGTCGGGCCAAGACCATGATCCAGTCGAGGTAGCGACTGGTCGCGTCGACGAGCTCCGCGCCGCCCACTGCGCCGCGGTGCTGCTCGAGCGGGCCGGTATCGTGTTCGGTCTCGAGCATGTATCGGGTGCTGGCAGCGAACGCGCAGGTCAACGACCGGCGCCGCCTGCCGCACCCTGGTGCGTCCGGAGTTGATCGCGACCGGGCCGGGGCAGGTGTGCACTTGGGACATCACCAAGCTTCGCGGCCCGAACAAGGGTTGTACTTCGACGCCTACGTGATGATCGACATCTACTCGCGCTACATCGTCGGCGCCTGTGTGCACGTCACCGAATCGGCTGTGCTGCGGACCTGGTCCCGCAGCCCGGTCTTCCAGTCCAGCTTCACGGCGCCTTCGATGTGGCCACCGTCGTAGGCCGAGGTGTCCTCGTCGACCTCGACGAAGACCACACAGTCGGTCTTCAGATTTGCCTGTGCCCAGTCGGCCGATACAAGCGCGTCTGCACGGCTCATGATTGTCTCCTTGGTTGAGATGGATTGCTACGGCAGTCAGCGGCCAACATCAACCGGGTAGGGCAGTGCCTTCCACGCGAGCCCTTAGGCGGCCTCGAGCGCCGGTCCGATGGGGGGTGGCCCGAACCAGCGCGCCGCGCGATTAAACACGGCCTTCCGCTGCTCGGCTGAGAACGCGGCATTCGGAGCATGAAACGAGCGGTTGGCTGCGAGCCGGAGAGGAAGTTGACATCGACGCGCGCAACTCCTTCCTCGGCCGTCTCGATGTAACAAGTTGCCTCACCGGCGTACGGCGGCGGTAGCGGGGCTCCCGTGACCTCCGATATCAACACCTCGGCCAAATTCGCTGCTTGGCCTTCGGCGATCGATCCGGCGCGTGGCACCGATGCGTTAGTGATGTCGCCAACGGCGGTGAGTCCGGCACGCACGACAACGGCTGGGGCCAGCTGCACGGGTATGCCAAGCAGAAGGTCGAATTTCAGGATTCGTCCATCGTCCAGGTGCAGTGTCCCCGCGGCACCGTCGAGTCGCGAAATACGGCTGTGGGGCCAGTAACGGATGCCGCGGTCGGCGAGCATCGCCGTGATTGCTGCCGACGTCTCGGTCGAGATAGGGATAGGCGATGGGAGCGGACTGATGAGGTAGATCGTCACGTCATCTCGACGGCCCCGCGCTACTAGATATTCGTCGAGCATGAGGGCGGCCTCGTTCGGGGCCGGTGGGCACTTGAAGAATGGCCCAAGCGCTCCGATGACTACGACGCGCTCGTGGAAGGTATCAAGCACGCGTCGTATCAGGTCAGCGCCTTCGGGGCTATAGAACTCATTACCCGACTCGACGAGTCCGGGCGTCGCGCTCGGATCAAGGCCCGCGCCCAGGGCAACAACGAGTATGTCCGCCTCGTAGGTGCACACAGCCGTGACGACCGTCCTGGCAACGGGGTCAATCGAAAGCACCGCCTCGTGCCGAAACTCGACTCGCGGATTCACGACCGTGGAGTAGCGATACCGGACGGCGTCGAGGGTGGTGTCGCCGAACATCACGTTCAGCTTGCTGGATCCAAAGACGAACGATTCGTTCTTGTCGATCAGCGTGATGCGAACGTCGTGGGCCAGACGCTGCAACAGGCGAGTCGCCAGCTCCAAGCCCGCTCCGAGAATCACGACACGGCTTGGTTCGCCCGTCGCCGTCACGCGTGCTCCCAACGTCTGGCCCAGGCCATCGCGGGCCTGGTAGGACCTAACGCTAGCCAAGCAAGGTTTACGTTGTCAACTCATGGCATTGACCCAAATCTGCTCAGGTGCAATCGATTTGCAGCGAGACCCGAGTCCCAGGCCCCGAACATGCAGTCCTGACCGCGATCACCGCGGCTGGCCGGCTCGCGTGCGAGACACGACCATCATCGAACGCGGCTGAGCGGCTCCATCGGCTCAGTCGCAAGCGAGGCGAGTTTCATGCGTCCCTATGACGACAAATTAGATCGATAGATACGGTTGCACTCCTCAGGGACCGGACTTTCGTTACGAGAGACAAGGCGTCGGCTCTCCAGGGCACCACAGCGGCTCGCGCATCGATATCGCCACACTGCGCGATCGCGGCGTATGTGTTGCCGGCGTGGTTCCCCGGACGTCACCTCTGCCCCTAGGTTGACGCCGTCAATGCACGGTAGTCTGTCGCCGGGCGACCGGCTCAATCCGTCATGCGAGCCCAATTGTCAAGATCTACTCCACAGGGTGACCGATCTATCGACTGCGCCGGATCAACGCATCCCCGCGGACCATGGAGGAAATTATGCGCGTTCGCCACCTCAGGGCTCATCACGCGCGACGCTCGTCTCTGCCTGGCGCCGGGTCTGCCCGGCGCCGGGCGTGGAGCGAAGGCGGTCGTCCTGGCGGTGGCCGGTTGCGGTGTACTGACGACGATCATGGGCGGACCAGCGTCGGCGGCGCCGCCAACCACGTTCTATGCGGCGCCGGTGGGGTCGGGGATTGCACAAGCCCGGCAACGCCTGTCCGATCTTGGCGGC
>JAODNL010000425.1 GCA_025465405.1 Pseudonocardiales bacterium
GGATCGATGAGAATCAAGCGGCCGATGCGGTGACCGAGGTCGCGGACAGCCAGTTCCGAGGCCACCCAACCGTCGAAGGACGCCGCCACGACCAACACGTCGTTGAGGACTTCGTCTTCGAGCAGAGTAGGTAGGTGATGGCCAAATCATCGATACCGGAGAACCAGTCCGGCCGCGGGTGCCGTCCCAGCCGGGATGCGTCGGCAGCAACACCAGAAAGTCAGCCGCGAAATGGTCCGCGATCCGGACCGCATTGACGGGCCCATGACCACCGTGCACCACGAGGACGGGCTTGCCCGACCCCACTCGCGTCAGGCTCAGCGACAGGTCAGGATAGAGGTGAAGCGTCTGCTGGGTCCTGTCGCTCGTCACAAATGGCCTCCTGGGCGAACGCACGGGAAAGCCGTGTAGCTGGTTGATAACGGCACTTATCGAAGCGATGTTACGTCAGCTGCTTCTGACGCGTCTAACACCAACTCGCCGAGCGATTGATACCCGGAGCGCACACAATTGACTGGCCAGCGCCATTTGTTCAGCCAGGTCCTCCCGCGGCAATGTGATCTGGATCGCGAACGAATCGTAACGCCCGGATCGCGCGGGATAGTTCTCTGGCCGCGGCAGGTCGGTGTGCCGAAATATAAGAGGATACGAAAGGTGGCAACGATGACCGAGTCGACGATACTGCCGCAAGACTTCGCCGGAAAGACTGCACTCATTACGGGCGCTTCTCGCGGAATCGGATTTCAAATCGCGGCAGAACTGGTCGGCCGAGGTGCTCGGGTCGTCGTCACAGCTCGCAAGCCTCGCGAGCTGGAAGAGGCCGTCGAGCAGCTGGGTGGCGCCGGGACAGCCTTGGGCATTCAGGGATCGTCCGACGACGAGGTACATCAGTACGATGCCGTCGAGAAGACAGTTCAGACGTTTGGCTCGCTAGATATCCTCGTCAACAATGCTGGCATCAACCCCTACTTCGGTCCACTTATCGGCGCCGATTTGGGGGTATTTCGGAAGACGATTGAGGTCAACCTCATCGCCTGTTTCTCCTGGGTTCAGGTCGCCTACAGAGCTTGGATGCGCGAGCACGGCGGTTCGATCTTGAACGTTTCGTCCGTTGCGGGCCTCATGACTGGTACGCCGTTGAATCTCTATGGAGTCAGTAAGGCTGCTTTGATCGATATAACGCAGCGACTCGCCGTAGAACTAGGTCCAGGAACCCGGGTGAATGGGATCGCACCAGCCGTCGTCAAGACGAAGTTCGCCCGCGCCATGTATGAGGCGGACGAGTCCGCCGCCGCATCCCGGTACCCGATGAAGCGGCTTGGTGTCCCAGAGGATGTCGCCAAGCTGGCTGCCTTTCTTCTCGGCCCGGATGCGACATGGATCACCGGCGAGATCGTGACAATTGACGGCGGCGCAGTCGCCGCAAGGGGCGGAGGCGCGTGAGCACCTTAATCACACATCGCCCTGCGGTATGGGCACTCCGCGCGTTGGTCCGTGCCTTGATGACCTCTTTCCGGATCGAGTTCGGGCACCGGCACTCATCCCGACGTCGCCAGCGATCCGCTGCAAGGTGGCCTCGCAGCTCTCGATAATGTCGCGGGCGATGTCGTGGGCCGGCCGCAGCTCGGAGAACGATCCGACGACCTGGCCGATGAAGAACGTCGCCAGCTCCTTGGCCTTGGCATTGCCCGCATCGGCCGCCGCATCGATGCGGTTGAAGTACTCGGTAACCAGCATCAGCTGCAACGGCATCGGCAGCGGCGCCGGCGCGCCCGCCTTCTCCCATTCCTCGTGCCAGGCGCTGCGGAGCTGGCGGGCCGGTTTCCCGGTACGGGTCGACGAGCGCAGTGTGGCCGATGAGTCGGCGTCGAGATACTTCTCCTTGACCGCGCTCCCGGTCATGTCTTCGAAGCTCGACAGCCAGACCGATCCGGACCACCCGCCGGCCGCGCCGAGAGCGAGGGCTGCCGCCAGCTGGCGCCCCGACGCGATCCCACCGGCGGCCAGCACCGGGACTTCGCCGGCGATGTCGACGATCTCCGGGGTGAGCACCATTGTGGCAATGGTCCCGGTGTGGCCACCGGCTTCGGTGCCCTGAGCGACCAGCAGGTCGACGCCGGCTTCGAGCTGACGGTGAGCATGCTTGGCCGAGCCGACCAACGCTGCGACCTGGACACCGTTGGCATGGGCCCGCTCGACGAGGAAGGCAGGCGGGGTGCCCAGAGCACTCGCGATCAAGGCGATGCGGTGCTTGAACGCCGCGTCTAGCAGCGGTTCGATCCATGACGGGTCGAACCCGGCTGCCAGGTCGTCGGTGCCGCGCCGGCCGCGCTCGCCCTGCACCTCAGGGATGCCGTAGCGCTGCATCAGCGAATCGAGGAAGTCGACATGTGTCTGCGGAATCTGCGCCCGCAGGCTGCGGACCAGGTCACCCGGGTCGCCTCGCACGCTCTTGGCCGGCAACAACAGGTCGACGCCATACGGCTTTCCGTCGACCTGTTCGTCGATCCAGGTCAGGGCCGCGTCGAGCTCGGACGGGGAATAGCTGGTCGCGGCCAGCACCCCGAGGCCTCCAGCCTTGGTGACTTCGGCCACGACGGCGGGAGTGCGGTTGAACCCCGCCAACGGCGCGTCGACACCGACCATACGAGTGAATGCAGTTAACACTGGTAGCCCTCGGTCCGAAGCGCTTAAACGCGCTCAAGGATGGTGGCGTTCGCCTGACCGCCGCCTTCGCACATCGTCTGCAGCCCGTAGCGGCCACCCGTGCGGCGCAACTCGTATATGAGCCTTGTGGCCAGGATCGTCCCGGAGGCCCCGAGCGGATGCCCGAGCGCTATCGCGCCACCGTTGACATTGGTCTTGTCTATCGACGCTCCGGTCTCGTGCGCCCAGGCCATGGGTATGGATGCGAAGGCCTCGTTGACCTCGAACAGATCGATATCGTCGATGGTCAGCCCGGATCGGGTCAGTGCGGCCTGCGTCGCAGGAATCGGACCGGTCAGCATGTAGATCGGATCGTCGCCCACTACCGCGAGTGCGTGCACCCGCGCCAGCGGCGTCAGATTGTGCGTTCGCACCGCTCGCTCGGAGGCCACGAGTAGTGCGCCGGCACCGACCGACATCTGACTCGCCACCGCCGCCGTTATCGCCCCGTCCTCGCGTAGCGGCTTCAGTCGCGCCATCGCCTCCAGGGAAGTGTCCCGACGGGCCCCCTCGTCGGTGTCGACGTCCGCGACGGGAGCGATCTGCTCCGCGAACCGGCCCTCGTCGATCGCCTGGATCGCCCGCCGGTGGCTCTCCAGCGCGAAGCGCTCCATGTCCTCGCGGGTGAAGCCCCATTTGGCGGCGATCAGGTCGGCCGCACGGAACTGAGAGATCTCCTGGTCGCCGTAGCGCTCCGCCCAGCCATCGCCGCGCCAGCTGGTGCCGAGGGCCTCGAGGACCATGACATTCGTCCTCATCGGCACCATCCCCATGTTTTCCACTCCGGCGGCGACCACGAGGTCCTGAGTGCCCGATAGCACCGCCTGCGTGGCGAAGTGCAGTGCCTGCTGCGACGAGCCGCAAGCCCGGTCGACCGTCACGCCCGGCACCCCCTCGGGCAGGCCGGCGGCCAACCAGGCGGTCCGGGCGATGTCGGCGTACTGCGGTCCGAGTTGCATGACACAACCCATGATCACGTCCTCGACCGCCGACGGGTCGATACCGGTGCGCCCGACCAGTTCGCGCAACGCATGCGCGGCGAGATCAACGGAATGAATTCTGACCATCGCCCCCTTGTGGGTTCCGACGGGCGTACGCACCGCGCCAACGATGTACGCCTCACTCGCCGTTGCCATTGGACGTCCCTTCTCGTAACAACTTCCGCAGTTCGTGCTTTGCGACTTTCTCGAGCGTCGAGCGGGGTAGGTCCTCGACGATCCTGACCTCGCGCGGGACCTTGAAGTCGGCCAGCTCCCGACGGCACACCGCGATGATCGAGCGGGCCAGGTTCGTGTCCGCGGCTGCTTCGGGCCGGGCCACGACGAAGGCCACCGGTACCTCGTCGCGCATGGGGTCCGGTGCCGCTACCACCGCCACCTCGGCGACACCAGAAACGCCGATGATGACTCGCTCGATTTCGGAGGCAGCCACATTTTCGCCGCCGATGCGAAGCATGTCCTTGCTGCGGTCGGAATAGGTGATCGAACCGTCGTCGTTCACGGTCACCCGGTCGCCGGTGATGAACCAGCCCTGCTCGTCGAAGGCGGCTCTGGTCGCGGCCTGGTCGTGCAGATACCCGGCGAAGAGCGAGAGCCCAGGCACGCCGCGCACTCGAAGATCACCCGTCTCGCCGATGCCGACCGGGTTTCCGTCCCCATCGAGCACTGCGACCTCGTAGTGGGGCGCCGCGTGACCGATCGTCCCGGGCCGGTTCGGCAGCAGCTGATCGCCTACGATCGCGACCGCGACGGTCTCGGTCATGCCGTACCAACCGAAGGTGGGGATCTTGAAGATCTTCTCCGTCGGGTGCCCGGACATTCCCGTGCCCCACCGGGTGAAGCTGTGCTGCTCGGGCACCTCGCGGGTGGCCAGGGCCCGCAGCGCGAAGTTGATCTGCGAGGCGAACGTGCTGCCGTGTTTCACGGCGACATCCCAGAACCGCGAGGCCGAGAAACGGGGTTGGAGCACGGCCGTCCCGCCCGCCCACAGCGTGGGCAGGATCGCGTAGGCCTGGGCGTTGGTGTGGTAGAGCGGCAGGTACACCTGGGTGACGTCGGCTGCGCCGAGGCCGGAAGCGGATCCGTTCACCTTGGCCGCCCACATCGTGTTGGCCTGGGTCCAGGTGACGGCCTTCGGGCGCCCGGTCGTACCCGAGGTGTAGAGAATCAACGTCGGATCCAGGCTGCTGCCCTCATG
>JAODNL010000460.1 GCA_025465405.1 Pseudonocardiales bacterium
TCCCGCAGCATCGTCGTGGCGCGGTTGACGGTGGTGCTCTCCGGGTTGGGCTCGATGCCCGAGAAATGGCTGACGGCCACGCCCGCGTCCCCAAGTGCGGCGGTGACCAAGTGGTAGTAGCCGAGGCGCGCAACCGTGCCGCCGCCGGTGACCAGGAACGCGTTGGTGCCGACGGCCGCCGTGGCCTGGGCGAATCGCTTGAGCTGGTCTGCCCCGAAGAGGATCCGGGTTGGGTGTAGATCTCGAACGAGCCGACGGTCGGTGTCTGAGTTTGCAAGGTGGTGGCGCTCATCGGTCGCTTCTCCCTGGGCGTGCTCGACCGGGAGTGCCGGCCAAGCTATTTAGTTGCGGATCGGTCCAATAACACCTCAAGACTTGATGGCAGTGATTGTTTGCGAGTTCGTAGAAAACTGTGCCGGCCGATCCCGCGGCGAGATACGGTGTCGACCAAGACCGGACGTCCTACTTGTGGGGTGGCTCAGGCGAGCGAGTCGATCCAGCGGTTCAGGCGGCGCGCCTCGCGAACAATCAGTTCGGGTTGGCGAAACGTGTTCGTCAACAGCATGATCCCCTGGTAGGAGGCGATCATCGCGACCGCGAGGTCGCGCGCATCGCGTCTGCCCATCGACCGGAACTGCTGCTCGGCCCAGTCGATGAAGAGCTGCATCAGGATCGCGGGGGCGCGCTCGAAATCGTCTTCGCGCTTCGCGAGCTCCGAGCACAGCGTCCCGTGAGGACAGCCATGGAGAGCGGCGACCTCGCGCCTATCTGTGATCGCGCGCAGGAAGGCCTTCAGCCGCGCCTTGGGACTGCGGTGGCGATCGAACGACGCGAGCATCGTCTTGATGTCCTGCGCTTGAGCGTCGATCGCGGCCTGGACGAGTTCGTCCTTGGTCTTGAAGTAGTAGTAGACGTTGCCCACCGGTACATCCGCCGCTTGCGCGATGTCCGCGATCGTCGTCTTCTCGACCCCCTGCTGATGCAGGACCACACGCGCACCCTCGACCAGCCGCTGTCGCTTGTCGAGCGTGGGGCCACCTCGGTTCGCGTCTGAGTCAGTCATCTCGCTAGGAGGATAGCGGGCCCCGCCCGCGGCCCCCCGCCTGCTAAGTTAGTCAGCTCACTGACTCCACGTGCGCCGGAGGACCTCCTGCATGGCCGCATCAGTCGCATCAGACCCTGAGTCGTCGTTCCTTGCTAGTCGTCGCGGCAAGCTCACCCTGGCGTTGCTGTGCGTGGTCGCGTTCCTCGACTTCGCCGACGCGTCGATCGTCAACGTCGCGCTTCCCTCGATCCGGCGCGACCTGCATTTCTCGGTGCAGAGCCTGCAATGGGTGGTCAGCGGCTACCTGCTCACGTATGGCGGCTTCATGCTGCTCGGGGGCCGCGCCGCCGACCTGCTCGGCCGCCGGCGGATCCTCGTCGTGGGAACGTCGCTGTTTGCGCTCGCTTCGCTCGTCGGCGGCCTTGCTGGCAGCGAGGGGATGCTGGTGGGCGCCCGCCTCGCTCAGGGTCTCGGCGCCGCGATGATGTTCCCGGCAGCGCTTTCGATCCTGACCACGACGTTCAACGAGGGCACCGACCGCAACACGGCGCTCGGCGCCTGGGGTGCGATGGCCGGCCTTGGCGCCGCCGTCGGGGTGTTCCTGGGCGGAGTGCTCTCCGAGGGGCCTGGGTGGCGGTGGGTGATGTTCGTCAACCTGCCCTTCTGCGCGTTGGTGCTCGTCGGGGCATTCCGGCTTATCACTGCAGACCGGCGCCGTGCGCGGGTTGCGAATTTCGACACACCGGGGGCGATCCTCGCGAGCAGCGGCATGCTGCTCCTGGTCTACGCGATTGTGAAGGCGCCGGACGTTGGCTGGGGTGCGGCCCGGACGATCGGCGAACTCGCCGGCGCGCTCGCGTTGCTGGTCGCGTTTGTGATCAACGAGCAGCGCCACCGAAACCCGCTGGCCCCGCTCTCGATCTTTCGGATCAAGGGGCTCGCGGCAGCCAATGCCACCCAGCTGATCGCGATCGCGGGCTTCTACTCGATGTTCTTCTTCGTCACCCTCTACATGCAGAACGTGCTCGGCTACTCGCCGATCCAAGCGGGGTCCGCGTACCTGCCGGTCACCGTCGGCGTGGGGATCGCCTCCGGCGTCGTGTCGCAGCTGTTCGTCCGCATCGGCACGCGGCCGGTGATCGTCGCCGGCTCGTTGCTCGCGGCCGGCGGCGTCTACTACCTCTCGCGCGTCCCAGTCCATGGCTCCTACCTGCCCGATCTCCTGCCCGGTCTGGTGATCATGTCGCTCGGCTTCGGGGCGGTCTTGGTGGGCGTTCAGACGGCGGCAAACGCCGGTGTGCCGGCAGACAAGGCCGGGCTCGCCGCTGCGCTGGTCAGCACCTCACAGCAGCTCGGTGGCGCCCTCGGACTCGCGATCTTCTCCGCGCTCGCCACATCCCGCACCCACCACCTACTGGTGGCCCACGCCACAAGAGCAGACGCACTCACCTCGGGACTCCAGCGCGCGCTGCTCGCCGCCAGCATCTTCCTCGTCGCGGCAGCCGTCATCGCGCTACGCGCCACGAACACCCGCGGCGAAGCAGCAGCGCCGGCGCCCGCGCCGGGAGCGCAGCCGTGCCCTGACGCAAACACCTGACCGCATGAACACCTCACACCGACAAAGGAGACCCACCATGAACTACATGCCCCAGATCCGCTTCAACGGCGGACCGAATCCCCGATGAGATTTGACGGCAAGGTCGCGGTGATCACCGGCGGCAGCAGCGGGATCGGCCTGGCGACCGCGCAGCGGTTCGTGGCCGAGGGCGGCTACGTGTTCATCACCGGCCGGCGGCAGTCCGAGCTGGACAAAGCCGTCGCGACAATCGGTCACCGCGTGACCGCGGTGCAGGGCGATCTAGCCGACCTGGACGATCTCGATCGTCTCTTTGCGACGGTCAGGTCGGAGCAGGGCGGGCTCGACGTCATCGTCTCCAGTGCCGGGTTCATCGATCCTGTGACGCTCGAGCACGTCACGCCCGGGCACTTCGACAAGACCTTCGCGGTCAATGCCCGCGGCACGTTCTTCCTGGCTCAGAAGGCGCTCGGGCTGCTGCGCGACGGCGGGTCGATCGTGCTGATCTCCTCGACTGCGCACCGCAGCGGCGTGCCGGCCTTCACGACCTACGCAGCCAGCAAGGCCGCGATGCGGTCGTTCGCCCGCACCTGGGCGGCGGACCTGAAGGAACGCAACATCCGCGTCAACGTCGTCAGCCCGGGCCCGGTCGACACGCCGATCATCGACGTGGCGTTCCCCGACAAGGCGACTGCCGACACCATGCGTACCAACATGGCGGCCGCAAACCCGATGGGCCGCATCGGCCGCCCAGAGGAGATCGCCGCCGCCGTGCTGTACCTGGCATCGGACGAGGCAAGCTTCACCAACGGCGTCGACCTGGTCGTCGACGGCGGCCAGACCGAGTTATAGCCGTGGCGACCTCCCTCAACACCCCCCGCGCGAAGAACCTCGCCCTGCTTCTGCTCGCGATGACGCAGTTCGTGGTCGTGATCGACGCCTCGATCGTGAACGTCGCGCTGCCGTCAATCGGGCGGGCGCTACGCGTCTCGAGCACGGACCTCTCGTGGGTCGTCAACGCGTACACGCTGACGTTCGGCGGCTTCCTGCTGCTGGGCGGCCGGCTCGCCGACCTGCTCGGCCGACGGCGGATGTTCATGCTCGGCCTGGTGCTGTTCTCGGTTGCGTCGCTCGCCGGCGGGGTCGCCCAATCCGAGGGGTGGCTGCTGGCGGCGCGGGCAATCCAGGGCCTCGGCGCCGCGATCGTCTCACCCGCAGCGCTCTCGATCATCACGACCACGTTTGCCGAGGGCGCCGAGCGCAACCGCGCACTCGGGGTCTGGGGCGCGGTTGCGGGCGCCGGCGGCGCTGCGGGCGTGCTGCTTGGCGGGATCTTGACCAGCGGCTTGAACTGGCGGTGGGTGCTGTTCGTCAACGTCCCGATCGGGATCTCCGCCGCGGCGCTCGCCCCCCGGACGCTGGTCGAGAGTCGCGCCGAGGGTGGAGCGAGCACATTCGACTTCCCCGGCGCCGTTGCCGTCACCGCCGGCCTGTCGCTGCTGGTCTACGCGATCGTCGAGGCCGTCAACGTCGGCTGGGGATCCTCGAGGACGCTGCTCGAGATCGGCGCCGCCGTGATCCTGCTGGTGGCGTTCCTGATAATCGAGCGCCGCCAGCGCCACCCGCTGATGCCGTTCTCGATCTTCCGGCTGCGGACCCTGCGCGGCGCCAACCTCGTCGGCCTGCTGCTCGGCATGTCGCTGTTCTCCATGTTCTTCTTCATCTCGCTCTACGTCCAGAACGTGCTGCACTACTCGCCGATCAAGACCGGGCTCTCCTACCTTCCGCTCGCGGTCGGGATCATCCTGTCGGCGGGGATCGCTTCGCAGCTGGTCACCCGCATCGGCTTCAAGCCGGTGCTGATCACCGGGCTGCTTCTGATCGCGGCTGGCCTGATCTGGTTCTCGCAGG
>JAODNL010000539.1 GCA_025465405.1 Pseudonocardiales bacterium
ACTGCCTGCGCGCCATCAATCTTCGCCATCTTCCCACACATATCCGGACAAAACTCCCCCCGAGGAGGCGAGGCCCAGTGCAGGACGCGGGCCGGTCCGGTGTCTCGGACCTGCTTCGCCGTGCCGCGCGTCAGGTTCCGACGGCGATCGCGCTCGTCGACGGGCCGGCGCGACTGACCTGGGCTGACCTCGACACCGGCGTCGACCGGGCCGCCCTGGCTCTGCAGGTAGCGGGGGCGCAGCCCGGTGACCGGGTGGGACTCCAGCTCGGCACGTCCACGGACTTCGTGCTGCTGTACCTCGGCGCGCTGCGCGCCGGGCTGGTCGCCGTGCCCGTCAACCCGGCGTACCGGCCCGCGGAGGTCGAGCACATCCGGGCCGACTCCGGCGCCCGGCTGTTCCTGGACCAGGCGTCGGCCGCGACGCTGCTGGCTACCGCGCCGGTGGGTCGCGACCTTCGCGCCGACCGGGACGGGGAGGCCGTCTCCGTGCTGCTCTACACGTCAGGTACCAGCGGCCGTCCGAAGGGCGCCATGCTCTCTGCCCGGGCACTGCTGGCGAATCTGGACCAGCTCGCCGCCGTCGATCCACCACTGCTCACGGCCGCCGACGTGCTGTTCGCGCCGCTGCCCCTGTCACACGTCTTCGGGCTGAACGCCGGCCTCGGCATGGCGCTGCGGGCCGGTGCGACCCTCGTCCTCGCCGACCGCTTCGAGGCCGGCACGACGCTCGCGACAATGGCCGAGGAGGGCGTGACGGCCGTCGTCGGCGTCCCCGGGCAGTACGCCCACTGGCTGCAGCATCCGGACGTCGCCCGTGGCTTCGCGTCGGTCCGGTTCGCGATGTCCGGCTCCGCGACACTCGGCCGCGCCGTGCTCGACGGGTTCGCCGAGCTCGGTGTCGTGGTGCACGACGGGTACGGGCTGACCGAGGCGGCTCCGGTGGTCTCGATCAACGCGATCGGTGACCGCACCCGGCTGAAGCCCGGCTCTATCGGCCGGCCCTTGCCGGGCGTCGAGGTGGAGCTGCGCGACGCCGACGGGACGGCAGTCGACGCCGGCGATCCCGGCCGGATCTTCGTCCGCGGTGCCAACCTGTTCTCCGGCTATTGGCCCGACGGTTCGGACGGTCCCGATGCCGACGGCTGGTTCGGCACCGGCGACATCGCGGTGCTCGACGATGACAGCGAGCTGCATCTGGTCGGCCGCAGCACCGAACTCGTGATCGTGAACGGGTTCAACGTCTACCCCGCCGAGGTGGAGGCGGTACTTGCGGCCCAGCCCGGCGTCGCCGAGGTCGCCGTCGTCGGCGTGCCGGACGAGGTGTCGGGGGAGGCGGTGCACGCCTACGTCGTCCCGGCTCGGGACGCCGATCTCGACGCGGACGAGCTGATCGCCGCGGCCGCTCGCCGGCTGGCGAGGTTCAAGCTGCCCAGCTCGATCGAGCTGGTGCCCGAGCTGCCGCACACGGTGACCGGCAAGATCATGAAATGGCAGCTCGCCGGCCGGGGGACGTAGGTGTCACCCCACGATCACGTCGTGACCCTGATAACCAGGGCGAACTGTCACCTCTGCGAGGAGGCCGAAGCCGTGCTGGAACGGCTGTCGGGCGAACTCGGCTTCGGCTTCCAGCGGCTGGATGTCGACGCCGATCCGGCGCGCCGCGACGAGTACTCCGACCGGGTCCCGGTGATCCTGATCGACGGCAGGGAACATGGCTATTGGCGGGTCGAGGAAGCCCGGTTCCGCCGGGCGTTGTCGCGCTGAGCGGGCCTATAGCACGGCCTAACTCGATTTGGGAAAAGATTCACGAGCGGCGTAGCTTTGGCGCGTCCAGCCAGCTTCTACCACACCGGTCGGGCGCCGCCGAATGCTGGTCCGTGCGCCCACGAACGGCCGGTCCCAGTCGAGGTGCCGATGACCGCGGAGCGTGAGACACGCGCCGTTGCCGGCCTGTCCAACGGTCGCCGGGTCGACGCCCGGTCCCCTGCCGTCTACCGCGCCGGCGAGGCTCGCGCGGTGCCCGAGGCGACCGTCGCGAGGCTGGCCACCTACCTGCGCGTGCTCGGCGTGCTCGGCGAGCGCTCGATCAGCACGGTGTCCTCCGAGGAGCTGGCCGCCGCGGCCGGCGTCAACTCGGCCAAGCTGCGCAAGGACCTGTCGTTCCTGGGCTCCTATGGCATCCGCGGCGTCGGCTACGACGTGACCACGCTGACTGAGGAGATCTCCCGGACTCTCGGCCTGACCGTGCACCGGTCGGTGGCGCTGATCGGCGTCGGCAACCTGGGCCAGGCGCTGGCTGGTTACGCCGGCTTCGCCACCCGAGGCTTCCGCATCGCCGCGCTCGTCGACGCCGACCCGACCCGCATCGGTGCGACCATCCGCGGGCTCGTCGTGCAGGGCGTCGACGACCTGGAGCGGATCGTCGACGAGGAGCAGATCGCCATCGCGGTGCTGGCCATCCCGGCATCGGCGGCGCAGGAGGTGTGCGACAAGGTCGTCGCCGCCGGAGTGACGAGCATCCTGAACTTCGCGCCCGTCGTGCTGTCCGTGCCGCCGCACGTCGACCTGCGCAAGGTCGACCTGGCGGCCGAACTGCAGATCCTCTCCTTTCACGAGAACCGGAAGAACGCCGCGGCACTGCTGTCGGGGGTGGGGCAATCATGAGCGTGCTCGTAGTGGGCCTGTCGCACCGGACCGCCCCGGTATCGGTGCTCGAACGGGCCGCCGTGCCCGTCGACGACCTCCGCAAGACGCTGGACGAGCTGCATCGCGCGGAGACGATCAGCGAGGTGCTGCTGCTGTCGACGTGCAACCGTGTCGAGGTGTACGCCGACGTCGCCCGGTTCCACCCGGCCGTCGCCGAGATCACGTCGGTGCTCGCCCGGCACGCCGGCCTGCCGGTGTCCGACCTGGCCGATCACCTGTACGTGAACTTCGCCGAGGCGGCCGCCGAGCACATCTTCTCGGTGGCGTCCGGCCTGGACTCGATGGTGGTGGGCGAGTCCCAGATCCTCGGCCAGCTGCGCTCGGCCTATGCCTTGGGCACTGAGGTCGGCTCGGTCGGCAGCGTCCTGCACGACCTGGCCCAGACGGCGCTGCGGGTCGGCAAGCGGGTGCATTCGGACACCGGGATCGACCAGGCAGGCGCATCCATCGTCTCGGTCGCGCTGGACCAGGCGGCAGGGATGCTCGGGTCGCTGGACGGCCGCCGCGCGCTGATCGTGGGTGCGGGCTCGATGGGAGCGCTGGCCGGCGCGACGTTGATGCGCCGCGGCGTCACCGACATCGTGGTGGCGAACCGGTCCGTGGACCGGGCCGAGCGGCTGGCGGCGACCCTGGGCGGACGCGCCGTCGGTCTGACGGAGGTGGCCGCCGAACTGGTCGACGCCGACGTGCTGATCTCGTCCACCGGTGCCACCGGTCTGGTCGTCGAAGCGGACATGGTTGGTGCGCGGCGCGCACGCCCGCTGGCGGTGCTCGACCTTGCCCTGCCACGCGACGTCGATCCCACGGTCGGGCGGCAGCTCGGCGTCAGCTACATCGACCTCGAGGCCCTGCGCGCCGGTGGCGCGATGGTCAGCGACGACGAGGTGCGCGCCGCGACCAGGATCGTCGCCGAGGAACTCAGCGGGTACCTCGCCGAGCAGCAGCAACTCGCGGTCGCGCCGACGGTCACCGCGCTGCGGGCCCGGGCCAATCAGGTGATCGACGCCGAGCTGGCGCGCATCGACGGCCGGCTGCCCGGGCTGGACGGCGCGGTGCGGCGCGAGGTCGCCGATGCGGTCCGACGGGCAGTCGAGAAGGTGCTGCACGCGCCGACCGTGCGGGTCAAGGAGCTGGCCTCGACACCGGGCGGCGACCAGTACGCGGCCGCGCTGCGGGAGCTCTTCGACCTCGATCCGGCCGCGGCGGAGTCGGTCGCCGCGGTGAAGAAGAGCCCGGGGGTGCCGCTATGAGCGAGCGCCCCATGATGACCAGGGCGATCCGCGTCGGCACTCGCGCCAGCGCGCTGGCCCGCACCCAGACCGGGCACGTCGTCGACGCGCTCGGCGTGCCGGCCGAGATCGTGCCGATCGTGACCGAGGGTGACCGGTCCGCCGACGCGATCGCGCTGCTCGGTGGCACGGGCGTATTCGTGTCGGCGCTTCGCTCGGCGCTGCTTGCCGAGCAGATCGACGTCGCCGTGCACTCGTACAAGGACCTCCCGACCGCGCCGGCCGACGGCATCGTGATCGCCGCCGTGCCGCAGCGCGAGGACCCGCGCGACGCGCTCGTCGCCCGTGACGGCCTCACGCTGGGCGAGCTTCCGCACGGTGCCCGGGTCGGCACCGGCTCGCCGCGGCGAGCGGCGCAGCTCCGCGCGCTCGGCCTGGGCCTGTCCATCGAGCCGCTGCGCGGCAACGTCGACACCCGGCTCGGCCGGGTCCGGTCGGGAGAGCTGGACGCGGTCGTGCTTGCCTACGCGGGCCTCCGGCGGCTCGGCCGCGCCGGTGAGGTGACCGAGGTGCTCGACCCGATCCAGGTCCTGCCGGCGCCCGCCCAGGGTGCGCTGGCTATCGAATGCCGGGTATCCGACGCTGCGACCCGAGAAGCGCTGGCCGCGCTCGACGACGCCGACACGAGGGCCGCCGTGACGGCCGAGCGCGCGCTGCTCGCTGCGCTCGAGGCCGGCTGCTCGGCCCCGGTCGGTGCCCTTGCCGATGTCGCCGAGGGCGACGCCGGCCCCGAAGTGTTCCTTCGTGCCTCAGTGACGGCGGTCGACGGCAGTGCTGCCGTCCGGCTGTCGGCCACGGGCGCGACCACCGATGCCGACGGCGTGGGGCGGCGGCTGGCCGCCGACCTGCTCGCCGCCGGCGCAGATCAGATGATGGGGAGCTCGTCATGACCCGAGCGCGCAAGGTCCTGGGCCGCGTCACCTTCGTGGGTGCCGGCCCCGGCGACCCGGGCCTTCTTGCCGTC
>JAODNL010000576.1 GCA_025465405.1 Pseudonocardiales bacterium
AGCGTGAAGAAGCCGGTGCCGCACCCGAGTTCCAGGGACTTCTGGTACGGCCAGCCTGCGCGCCCCGCCACGTGCGCGAAGCGGTCGCGCGCGTAGTCGATGCAGCGTTCGTCGAAGGAGATCGACCACTTCTCGTCGTAACTGCCCGCTTCCCAGTCGTGGTACAGGACGTTGGCGAGCTTCGGGTCGTGCCAGGCCGCGGCGACCTCTTCGGCGGTGGGGTGCGGGTTCGGCAACGGCACCGCAGCGGTCACCGGTTCACTCCGGTGAACACGGCCTTGCCCGGCCCCTTCTCGATGAACGACGCCATCCCGATGGTGCGGTCCTCGGTGGCGAACAGCGACGCGAACAGGTGCGACTCGAGGCGCAGTCCGCTGGCCAGGTCACCGTCGAGCCCGCCGTCGATCGCGGCCTTGGCCGCGGCGAGCGCGAACGCTGGTCCCGCGGCGAACTTCGCCGCCATCGCGAGCGCCGTTGGATAAACCTCCGCGGCCGGGACGAGGACGTCGACCAGCCCGATGCTCAGCGCCTCCTCGGCGTCGACGAACCGCCCGGTGAACACGAGATCCTTGGCCTTGGCCGGGCCGACCAGCCGGGCCAGCCGCTGGGTGCCGCCCGCGCCGGGAATGATGCCGAGCAGGATCTCCGGCTGGCCCCACCTGGCGTTGTCGGCGCTGACCCGGAAGTCCGCCGTGAGCGCCACCTCGCAGCCGCCGCCCAGCGCGTACCCGGTGACCGCCGCGATCACCGGTTTGCGGATGGCAGCCAGTGCGGACAGCGACGACGAGAGCCGGTCGGCGTCGCGCAACATCTGCGCGTGGCTCTGCTCGGCGAACTCCTTGACGTCCGCGCCGGCCGCGAAGACCTTCTCGCCGCCGTAGATGACGACGGCGCGCACCGACTCGTCGGACGTCACCTCGGCGGCAGCCGCCCGGAGTTCCTCCTGCACCTGCGTGTTGAGCGCGTTCATCGGCGGACGGTCCAGCCGGATCGTCGCAACACCCGCGGGCGAACCGTCCGACCCGTCGCCGTACTCGATCCGCACCAGCTCGCCCATCGTCGCCCCTTCGCCTGTGAATCGGACCGCCATGGAGCCTAGGCGATGCCGGCGAGGCGGCCATCAGACCGCTCGGGCGTACCACCGTCCGTTGTGTCGCTCCACGTGCAGGCGAAGGCCGAACGTCGCCGACAGGTACCAGTCGGTGAGCACGTCGCGAACGAGCCCGGACGCGACGATCGTGCCGTCGCGCAGCAGCAGGACGTGCGTGATGCCCGGCGGCAGCTCCTCAACGTGGTGGGTGACCAGCACCGACGCGGGCGCCTCCGCGTCCGCCGCGAACCGGGTCAGCCGGCGCAGCAGGTCTTCCCGGCCGCCGAGGTCCATGCCGGCCGCGGGTTCGTCGAGGAGCAGCAGTTCCGGGTCGGTCATCAGCGCTCGGGCGATCTGGACGCGCTGCCGCTCGCCCTGGCTGAGCGTTCCGTAGGTGCGCTCGCCGAGCGGGCCCACGCCGACCCGGTCGAGCAGCCGGTTCGCGCGGCGCACGTCGAGGCGCCCGTATGCCTCACGCCATCGGCCGAGCACCGAGTACCCCGCACTCACGACCACGTCTATGACTCGCTCACCGCTGGGGATGCGGTCGGCGATCGTCGCGCTGGCCAGGCCGATGCGCGGCCGTAATTCGAACACGTCCACGCGTCCGAGCAGCTCGCCGAACACGTACGCCTCGCCCGAGGTCGGGTGCAGCACCGCGGCCGCGATCTGGAGCAGCGTGGTCTTTCCCGCACCGTTCGCGCCCAGTACCGCCCAGCGTTCGTCCTCCTCGACCGTCCAACTGATCCGGTCGAGGAGGACTTTCGATCCGCGTCGGACCGTGACGTCGACGAACTGCAGCACAGCGTCCGGGTTGATCTCCGTCACGCGTCAATCAAAGCGCACCCGGCCCCGCTGTTCGCGCAGGGCGCGAAGAGCGGGGCCAGGAGTTCGTGCGGGCGGGGAACTCAGTCCGCAGGTCCCTTCGCCAGCGTGACAGTTGCGTGATGGCTCTGCCCGTTGACGTCGGTCCACGTGATCGTGACCTGCTGGCCGGGCTTGAAGGTGGACAGCGCGTTGTGCAGGCCGGTCGCCGTCGTGACCTGAGTCCCGTTGACGGCGGTCACGACGTCACCCGCGACGATGCCTGCCTGTGCGGCCGGCCCACCGGTGACGACCGAGGAGATGCCGGCGCCGGCGACGTTCGCGCTGGCCACGGATACGCCGAGGAATCCCGGGTAACCCAGGTGCACGGTGCTCGAAGCCTGCCCGTTCTCGATCTGCTGGGCGATGGTGACGGCGTTGTTGATCGGGATCGCGTACCCGACGCTCGCGGTGCTCACAGCGCTGGTCGACGCGGCGGTGTCGATACCGATGATCTTGCCGGACGTGTCGTAGAGCGGGCCACCGGAGTCGCCGGCGACGATCGGGGCGTTGGTCTCGATCAGGCCGGTCAGCCGCTCGGCGTTCTGGCCGCTCGCGTCCGACGCGGTGATCGACTGGTTGAGCGCGGTAACGGTGCCGCTCGCCGCGCTCGGCGTGCCACCCGTGCCGCCGGCGTTGCCCACGCCGACGACCGCATCGCCGACCTTGACCGACGTCGCGTTGCCCACGTTGGCGGTCGCCAGGCCAGAGGCGTTCGCCAGCTGGATGACGGCGACGTCCGCGGTCGGGTCGGTGCCGACGACGGTGGCGGTGTACGTCTTGCCGGTCGACACGACGGTGACCGAGATGCTCGTGGAGCCCTCGACGACGTGGTTGTTCGTGAGGATCTCGCCGGTCGAGCTGAGGACCATTCCGGTTCCGGCGGCGCGCGCGCCCTGATATCCGAGCACGGTGTTGATGTCGACTACGCCGACTTGCTGCGCGGTCGTGGCCGAGGTCGTGGTGCCGCCACTCGACCCGTTGCCCGTGCCACCGTTGCCGGTGCCGCCGTTGCCGGTGCCGCCGTTGCCGCCGTTGCCGTTTCCGTACGGGTTGGTGCCCGGGCCGTTGGGCTGGTTGAACGCCGGCAGGGCCTGCACGGCCGAGCCGGATCCCGCGACGACCGAGTTGTTGTTCACGGCCATGCCGATGCCGACGCCCGCGCCCACGGCGAGCAGCGCGCCGGCACTGGCCATTGCCACCACGCGCCGGCGTCGGTGCCGCGGCGGGCTCGGCACCGGACCGTCGGGCTGCCCTGCGCCGTAACCCGTCCATTGGCCGCCGCCCTGGGGTGGGCCGCCGCCCTCGGGTGGGGCGCCGCCGGGCACCGGACTACCGCCCGGCACTGGAGCACCGCCCTGGGATGGGCCGTTGCTCTGTGCTGATCCGTATTCGCCCGGGAACAGTGGGGGCTGCTCGTACATCCTGGTTCACCTCCGTCGACGCGCACCGACCGTTCGGCGTGTCAAAGACCAGGTAAGTCGGCCTGGCGCGCAACGCGCTGAGAATCATCGAGGCGCCGGCTGAGAATGCTCGCGCTCGCCTGAGCCGGCCGCGGATTGGTTACAGTCCGACGAATGCCGCCGGAAAAGCCCACCGTCGTCGAGGTCCCGCGCGGGCCGGCCGCCTGGCCGGGCAGTCCATTCCCGCTTGGCGCGCATTGGGACGGCGAGGGCACGAACTTCGCCATCTGGTCGACGACCGCGACCGCCGTCTCCGTCTGCCTGTTCGATGACGCCGGGCACGAGACGGCCGTCCCGCTCGAGGACACGACCTACCACGTGTGGCACGGCTACCTGCCCGGTATCGGACCGGGTCAGCGCTACGGCTATCGCATCGACGGCCCGCACGATCCCGCGCGGGGTCTGTTCCACAGCCCGTCGAAACTGCTCGTCGATCCGTACGCCCGCGCGATCGAGGGCGACTTCGTCGACAATCCCGCCGTCTATCCGAGCAGTCGCGACGATTCGGCTCCGTACGTTCCGCGGTCGGTGATCATCCACGACGCCTTTCCGTGGGGCGACGACCACCGCCCCGACGTCCCGTGGGACGACACCGTCATCTACGAGACGCACCTGCGCGGCTTCACGATGCAGCACCCGGACATCCCGGCCGAGTTGCGGGGCACGTACGCCGGCCTGGCGCACCCCGCGGCGATCGACTACCTGCGCACGCTCGGGATCACCGCGGTCGAATTGCTGCCCGTCCACCAGTTCGTCACCGAGCCGGCGCTGCAGCGGCGGGGCATGCCCAACTACTGGGGCTACAACTCGATCGGGTTCTTCGCGCCGCACGCGGCGTACGCGTCCACCCGCAGCGGTGGCGCCGGGGACGCGGTGCGTGAGTTCAAGGCCATGGTCCGCGCGCTGCACGCCGCTGGCATCGAAGTGATCCTCGACGTCGTCTACAACCACACCGCCGAAGGTGCCCCGGACGGGCCGGTGCTGTCCTTCCGCGGCATCGACAACGCGTCGTACTACCGCTTGGCCGACGACGATCCGTCGGGGTACGTCGACTACACCGGCTGCGGCAACACGTTCGACCCGCGCCGGCCGTTTCCGCTGCAGTTGATCACCGACTCGCTGCGGTACTGGATCACTGAGATGCACGTCGACGGCTTCCGGTTCGACCTGGCATCCGCGCTCGCGCGATCACTGCACGACGTCGACAAGCTGTCGTCGTTCTTCGACACGATTCACCAGGATCCCCTTATTTCGCAGGTAAAACTCATCGCCGAGCCATGGGACGTCGGCGCCGGCGGCTACCAGGTCGGCGAGTTCCCACCGCTGTGGACGGAGTGGAACGGCAAGTATCGCGACACCGTGCGCTCGTTCTGGTCGTTCGGTGCCGACGGGGTGCGCGACCTCGCGTACCGACTCACCGGATCGTCGGACCTGTACGGCGACGACGGCCGGCTGCCGATCGCGTCGATCAACTTCGTCACCGCCCACGACGGCTTCACGATGCAGCACCCGGACATCCCGGCCGAGTTGCGGGGCACGTACGCCGGCCTGGCGCACCCCGCGGCGATCGACTACCT
>JAODNL010000583.1 GCA_025465405.1 Pseudonocardiales bacterium
AGTGACGGTGAGCGAGGTCGCCCGCTGGGTGCGCGTGACGTAGCGGCGGACGGTCTGCGCGGGGCGCTCCAGGCTCCGGCCGGCGGAAAGGTCGGCGGTCAACCGAACCTGCGACGCGGCTCCCCACGTCAGCGGCGCGACCGATCCGTCCGGCTTTCCGTTGACGAACCCGATCGAGGCCGTCGTCGGATCGCTGCCGAACGGCGAGGCCGGGACGTCAGGGGCGTCCCATGCCTGCTCGGGCACCAACCCGACGCCGGAGGACATCGCGTCGATCGCCGCCAGCAACTGGCCGGCCGCGGCGGGTGAGCCGGTGGCCAGCTGCTGCTGGGCGCGCTCGGCCGCCAGCACCGGCCACGGATGCCCGGTGCCCTTGTCGGACGGCGCCCACGGCGCACCCTCGATCGAGCAGTCGTGGTCGGGCATGACATGGCAGTCGCCGTAACCGTCGCCGTTGTAGCGCAGCCACCCGGCGCCGCTGGCGGTCTGCTTCTTGATCGTCGCGTCGACGATGTCGAGCGAGCGGAGGACGTCCGGGTCGCTGGCCGGCAGCTCGCCGAGGCGGACCAGCTCCAGGAAGCCGGCGTCGACCACGGCCCGCTGGTCGAGCGTGGGACCGCCGTTGCCGACGTTGTAGCTGATTGCGGCGTTCGGGTCACCGGTCTTGGAAAGCCTTATGAAATAGGGCTGTGTGGACAACGGGCCGTTCGTCGTCACGGACCAGCTCTTGATCGAGCGCTGGTACTGGTCGGCAGTTGCGAACCAGATCCGCGCGTCGACCGCGTCACCGCGCCGCTGGGCGATCGTCGCGGCGGCGACGAGCCCGGCGATCTCTGCCGCGATCGTCGACGGCGAGTATCCGCTCTGCTCCTCCCATCGCTCCGGGCCGAACGACGGCCCATGCGCGATCAGGAAGTCCGCGGCGCGCTGCACGTGCGGCCACAGCGTCGCGTCGCCGGACAACCCGGACTGCAGCACCATCAGGATCGGGTAGGCAACCTCGTCGAGCTGGGTGTTGAACGAGTCGGGCGCCGTCTTGCCGTTCACCAGCGAGTTGCGTGGCAGCGACCCGTCGGGCAGCTGTTGGCGTTCCAGCAGGAACCGGGTGGCTGCTCGCGCGGTCGCGAGGTCGCCGTCGGTGAGCAGCGCTGTCCACGCCTCGTACAGGTCGCGGGAGAACACCTCGCGGTAGGAGCCGAAGTAGGTGTTGTTCGGGTCGCCCGCCGAGACGGCCTGACCCCATGGCGAGGCCATCGAGGCGACGATCGCGCCCGGGAACGTCTTGTCCTCGCTCGCCTTCACGACGTTTGCCGAGAGGTAGTACTCGCGGACGGCCGCATCGCGTTGCGCCTTCGACAGGCCGGGAAGCGTGCGGGACGGGTGCCGCAGGCCGGCGTCGTAGTGCCGCCAGCCGCTGGTGTATGTCCGGGCCAGCCGACCCATTGGCGTTCGGACGCTTGCCCCGGCCGTGGCCACCGCCGCCGACTGCGTGGTGCCGAACCCGAGCGCCAGCGTGAACTCGCCGTGCCGGTCCCGCGCGACGGCGGCCGTCTGCTCGACGTTGCCGTTCGTCGCCGTCTCGTTCGGGGTCAGGGTGCGAGCGGTGTCGAGCTGGGTGAGCCCGTCGCTGGGCGTGCCGACGAAGCCGCTGCTCGCCGCACTGAATGGCTGGTCGGCGCGCAGGGCAAGGTAGGTCGGCACGGCGTAGTCACGATTGGCCGCATTCGTCTGGGTGACGGTGTCGTAGGACACGGGAACCGGCGAGCCGGTCGAGTGATCGATCACCGCGTTGTCGGCTCCCCCGTTGCCGGGACCGCCGCCGCCGTTTCCGCCGGCCGTCGCGTCCAGCCGGACGTAGAGCCGGTAGGTCGCGGCACTGCGCCGCAGCGGCGTGTAGTGCGTGTGGATCACGACGCTGGCGCGCGCCGGGTCGGTCAGGTACGTAGTGGTGAGGCGGTACGCGCCGGACTTCGCCGTGGAGGTGACGGTGCAGACCATGCCGGTCCGGTCAGCGCTCACCGTGTAGGTGGTGTCGCGGGTCTGCAGGTCGGTGAAGCTCGAGCCGTCGGTGACGACGTACTGCATCGTCTCGACGTTGGTCGTGTCGATGGTCGGTGCATACACGTCCGAGAGCACGCCGCCGGCGACCGTGTACCAGATCTTGGACGTCGTGTTGCGTGCGGTGCCGAGGCAGTCCTTGCGGGCGAGGTCGAAATGGCTCAGCGCGCCGGGCCCGGCCGGCGCCGCGGCGACGGCCCGCGGACTGAGCCCGATCAGGAAGCTCGCCGCTGTTGCCATGACGATCAGGATTGCCTGGACTCGTGTGCGCATGGCCGAAAGCTCCTTTGCGATCTGCCTTGTGCTGCTCGTGCCATCGGAGCGGGATCGGACGTCAATGTCAAGCTTTGCGCCGGTTGGTCCGATCTGGCCGGCGGCGCTCGATCGGCGGCGCGTCGTCGCCGGCAGGCATCGGGGGTCGAAATCGCCGGCTCGACGGTGGTGCAATGGGCGCGTGACTCTTACCGACGGTGACGTCGCGGCGCTTGCTCGCCAGGCGGTCGACCAGGGCGATCGAGATCTGGATATCCGTATCGTTCCCGCTGATCCTGTTGATCCATATCGGTGGGGCGCGGCCGCGTGGACCGTCTCCGCCGGCGCGGCAACCAGCTACATCAGGGCCGACATGAGCGCCGAGGAAGCGCTGGCGAAACTGATCGCCGAGCTGAACCCGTCACGATAGAGCTGGTGGGTTCACGCCCGGCGTTGGATCACCTGAGCAACCAGCCCGCGCCCAGTGGTCATGCGCTCGGCGCCGCGCACTGGGGTGCACGATGAAGCGATGAGCACGGATGAGGTACGCGACGGTGTCGGGCTGACGAACCTCGACCAAGAGCTGTTCGACGGCGCTGGGGCGAGCAAGCGAGACCTCGTCGACTACCTCGACGCGGTCGGCGAGCTGATGGTCGATCAGCTGCGCGACCGGCCGTTGTCGGTGATGCGCGTCCTGCGCGGCCAGGCGCCGTTCATGCAAAAGAACGTTCCGAAATACACCCCGGACTGGGTGACGACCGTGCAGTTGTGGGCCGACGCTTCGAAGCGTCAAGTTTCCTACGCGCTGTGCAACGACCGCAGAACGCTGCTCTGGTTCGCCAACCAACGGGCCGTCGAGTACCACCCGACGCTGTACCGAGTCGATCAGTCGGATCGTCCGACGCACTTGGTGCTCGATATCGATCCGCCGGAGGCGAATGCGTTTCAGCTCGCGGTCGACGCTGCCCGGCTGGTGCATGAAGCGCTGATCGACGAGGGATTGGAGAGCGTGGTCAAGACCAGCGGAGCGAAGGGCCTGCACATCTTCGTCCCGATCGCATCCGCGACCACCGAAGAAGTGGCCGCCGCGACTCGGGCCCTTGCCGTGCGCGCCGCGAAGCTCGATCCCACCCTGGCCACTACGGCGTTCGTGCGCGAGGACCGGCAGGGAAAGGTGTTCCTCGACGCGACGCGGGCCGGCGGTGCCACGGTGGTGGCGGCTTACAGTCCCCGGCTGCGGGCGGGGGTGCCGGTGTCATATCCGCTGGCCTGGGACGAACTCGACGAGGTCGGACCCGGTGACTTCACACTGCATACGACCGCGACCCTGCTGGCCGGCAGGGACCGCTGGTCGGACCTGATGCCGCAGCCCCAGCAGCTGAGCGCGGACCTGGTCGCAGAGGGCCGACTGATCCCGGTAGCGCGTGTGCAGGCAATGCATGAAGGCAAACGGCGGGCCCGCGCTCGTCGGCAGACCGCCGAGACCGGCAACGACGCCGGCTAGCGCGCGTGGTCCGACG
>JAODNL010000632.1 GCA_025465405.1 Pseudonocardiales bacterium
CTGGCGGATCAAGAAGATCGACTGATCCAAGATCTTGTACTCGGTGAAGTCACCCGGATTCGGAATCTCGGACTCATGACAGGCGTGCTGCCACGAGTGCAGCCAGACCTGCTTCTCGACCTCGAAGAACTCCGGGTCGTAATACCGCTCGGCCGGAATCAACACGTCGTCGGTGATGCGGTACGGAACCTTCGAGGTATCGACGTCGGTCGTCTCGACGTCGGTGGCGCTGGATCGATCCTGCACGTTCGTCATGAACAGCTCCTCATGGCCCGGCTGGTCCGAGCCGAATCCGCTGGCTGCGCGACGGCAGATCCTGTGACCGCCTCTCTCGATATAACTAATCATCGCGTTAATTCGATGGATGTCAAGGGATCGGCGGGCGGCCGATCGGGGTGGCGGCGGCCCTCAGCCCAGCGCGCCGTCGGTCAGGGTGTAGGAGCGCTCCTCGCTACGGTGCGTGATGCGCCAGCCCTCCGGCGTGCGGACCAGGACGTCGTGGTACCAGAGCCCGAAGATCGTGATCTGGTCCTTACCGTCGTTGTCTCGGACCATCGGGTTGTAGCAGATCGTCCGGGCCCGCGCGGTGTCTGCATCGATCGTCAGCAGCGTGTTGGCGACCGCGTGCTGGGTGCTCTTGAAGTCCGGAATCACACTGGCGAGAAAGGCCACAATCTCCTCAACACCGCCGGCCGGAGCCCCGAAGGCCGTGTAGTCGATGTGGGCGTCGGGGGTGAAGACGGTGCGGTAGAGGTCCCAGTCGCAGGTATCCACGGCATGGGCGTAGCGCACGAACAGGTCCTGGATCTCCAACCGATCCGAGATCTCCTGCAAGCTCAACATGGTCAGTCCTCCTTCTGATCGGTACGACTGATGACCGGTACGACTGCCGCTCGGGTTACGGCGCGATCGCCGGAACGATGTCGGTCTCCGGCGGGGGAGCAGTTTGGTGCTGGCCTGAGCCGCCACGATGGTCACGACCGAGACCGGCAGGAAGACGAATGCCGTCTGGATGGCCGTGTCGCCCATGACGCCCCGGATGAAGGACGTGAAGAGGTAGGTCATTCCGTAGAGCGCGGCCCCGACCGCGAGCATGACGCGGTAGGCGTCTTGTGCATGTGCAGGCAGGTGGGCCCGTGAGCGCCCAGGTCACCGTCGACTGCGACGTGTGCAGGCTGGTCTGGATGGTCGTCAGCACCGGGGTGACCAGCGACTGCAGCATCGCGTACGACCTGCCGGCGACGACGAGCACGACGAACGTCGGCGTGCGCGATGCGCGCAAGGCCGGGGCGGCGGTCACGCGGGGTTCTCCTCGATGACAGCGTTGGGCGCCGGCCGGCACCCGACCGTGACGCGGGACGGCGAATTTAAAAGTCGGGGTAGGGCATGTCCATGTTGGACTTCAGCAACCCGCCGTCGATCGCCAAGATGTGCCCAGTGACGTAGGCCGACGCCGGGCTGGCCAGGTAGAGCACACCGGCCGCGATGTCCTCGACCGTGCCCAGTCGGTGCATCGGCGTCTCGCGCTCAAGCTGCTCTTTCACCTCTGGGGTCATCACCGTGGCCAAACCGTCGGTCATCGTCGCCCCTGGCGCCACCGCGTTGATCCGGATCCGGGGGCTGAACTCGGCCGCCAGTAGGCGCACCGAGTGATCCAGGGCCGCCTTGCCCATTCCGTAGGCCAGCCAGCCGCGACCGACGATGCGGCCGAGGCCGCTCGAGACGAACACGATGCTCGGTGCGTCGGACTTGGCCAGGTGGGGCAGGGCGACGCGTACGAGCCGCAGGCCGTTGAGGGTGTTGCTGCGGAAGGCGTCGACGAGGGCGTCGTCGCCGGTCTCGGGAAACGGCGATGGGGCAGTGCCGCCGGTGATCGAGACGATTGTGTCGAGCCGGCCGAACTCCTCGACGACGCGGTCCACGTTGGCCTCGGTGGCCTCGGCGTCGTACGCGTCGGCCACGATCGGCAATGCGCGCCGACCCATCTCGCGCACCTGGGCGGCGATCTTGTCCACCTGCTCCTGGGTGCGCGACGCTATCGCGACGTCGGCCCCGGCCTCGGCCAGCGCCAGGGCCGACGCAGCGCCGATACCTCGGCCGGCCCCGTAGAGCAAGGCCACCCGGCCGTCCATGCGAAAGCTGTCCAACACCGTCATGTGGTGCCTCCTCGTTGGGCGAGCCCGTCCGAGCGACGGGTGCCTTTGGGACCTAGTTATGCTTTGATGATTCTGGAAGTGTAGATCTGGTCAGTTCGGGCCCGGTACCCGCAAGATGAGGGCGTCGCCCTGGCCGCCGCCGCCGCAGAGGGCCGCGGCTCCGGTGCCGCCACCCCGGCGACGCAGTTCCAGCGCCAGCGTGAGAGCGAGTCGGGCACCGGACATCCCGATCGGGTGCCCGAGCGCGATCGCCCCGCCGTTGACGTTGACGATGTCCGAGCTGACGCCGAGCTCCTTGATCGACTGCACGCCGACCGCGGCGAACGCCTCGTTGATCTCGATCAGGTCGAGGTCTTCGACGGTCAGACCCTGCTTGCCGAGCGCGTGCAGGATGGCGTTCGCGGGCTGGGAGTGCAGGGTGTTGTCCGGCCCGGAGACGTTGCCGTGCGCGCCGATCTCGGCCAACCAGGTCAAGCCCAGCTCCTCGGCCCTGGCCGTGCTCATCACGACCACGGCCGCCGCGCCGTCGGAGATCTGCGAGGCCGAGCCGGCCGTGATCGTGCCGTCCTTGTTTAAGGCGGCGCGCAGGGTGCCCAACGACTCTGTAGTGGTGTTGGGCCGGATGCCCTCGTCGGTCCGGAACTCGAGCGGGTCGCCCTTGCGCTGCGGGATCAAGACCGGCGTGATCTCCTCGTCGAAGATGCCGTTCTTCTGGGCGAGGGCGGCCCGCTGGTGCGAGCGCGCGGCGAACTCGTCCTGCTCGGCCCGGGTCAGGCCCAGCGTTACGTTGCCGAGATCGGTCGACTCGCCCATCGGGATGTGGTCGAAGATGTCGGTGAGGCCGTCGAAGGCCATCGAGTCGATGACCTCGACCGCGCCGTACTTGTAACCGGTGCGGGACTTAGGCAGCAGGTGCGGGGCCTGGGTCAT
>JAODNL010000633.1 GCA_025465405.1 Pseudonocardiales bacterium
CTTGATGACGTCGACTCGTCGCTGTTCGTCGTTGGCCGGTACCTGCACGTGTCCGGCTACGCGCTGTTCGGCGACGCGCGGCCCGCGGCCCGGCACGCGCTGGCCCTCGCACGCGCCGCGGGCCTGACGATCTCGGTGGGCGCGGCCTCTGCCGCGCCGCTGCTGGCCGTGGGGGCGGCGGCCTTCCTCGACTGGATCGGCCCGGACGTGCTGCTGTTCGCCAACCAAGACGAGGCCACGATCCTCACCGGACTGGAGGATCCCGGCAAGAGCGCACGCGCGCTCGCCGAGCGGGTCGGGCGGGTCGTCGTCACGTCCGGCTCGGCGGGCGCGCTCTGGTGCGACGGCGGTGAGGTGATCCGCGAGTCGACGTCGGCTGTGACACCGCTCGACACGACCGGAGCCGGCGACGCCTTCGCGGCCGCATTCCTGGTCGCTCTCGGACAGGGAGCCGAGCCGGGGCCGGCCCTCAGGGCCGCGAATCGGCTCGGCGCCGAAGCGTGCCTGCGCCGCGGCGGCCGACCGCCGCTGCTGGCTCAGCCGCTGCCGTAGCGCAGATTCGTGCCGTCGAGCGCGATCGTCACCCCGGCCGGGCTCGCGGTGACCGACCGGACCACGAGTCCGAACGGCAACCGAACGAGCGGGATCGGAGCGGCGAACGCCGCCTGGAGCGCATCGACGACAGCCGGCGGCAGCGCCGCACCGTTCACGTCGACCTGCGGCGACACGAAGCTGAGCACGTTGTCCGGTGAGATGTTGACGGCCGCGCTGACCGAGCCGGTGATCTGCTGACCCGCCACGGACACCGATCTCGTCGCCTTCACCCGGCCGCGCCCGTCGCTGCCCACGCCGGCGTAGCTCACCGTGACGCCCAGCGTCTGGGACAGGTCTGGGTAGTTGATCAGCGCGGTGGCATCGGCGGTCTCTGCTCGGGCCGAGTTCAGGCTGCGCGAGATGTGCACCCGGTGCAGGTGCGCGGTCAGGCCGGCGATCCGGACCGTGCGGCCGTTGCTGCCGACGACGATGTCCCTCGCGGCGACCCGCACCCGATCGAGCGTGCCCGCGGCGAGCTGGGTCAGGAACGGGAAACCGCCGATACTCACCGATGGCCGGGACGTCAGGTGCTGCGAGCTCTGGAACGTGTCGGCGGCGGCCCGCTCGGCGAGGGCCACGGCGATCCGGTCGGCGCCGACCAGCAACCCCAGCACCACGACGAGCCCGACCACCCAGCGCCGCCGCCTGATGCTCCGGCGCGGGCCTGCCATCACGGGCGCTACGCGATCGCTCATCAGTCGATCCTCGCATCCGGAAGAATCTGCGCATGCCCGCTACAAGATCGCCGCATCCGGTGCTGGGCCAACGCGTCGCCCGCCACGGATTCGCCGACCGCCCAGCCGGCGGCGTCGTCGAGGCGGCCCGGCTCACGACGGCCATCCAGGCGCAGGATCCGGGCGCATCCCGGCTCGGAATCCGCTCGCGCAGCGCGAGCGTGACCGAGTCGGATGTACGCAGGGCAATCGACGTGGACCGCACCGTAGTTCGTACCTGGCTGATGCGCGCGACGATCCACCTCGTCGCGACCGAGGATGTGCGGTGGCTGTCCGCCGCGCTGGGCCCGGCGATCGCGCGCAAGTTCCGCAAGCGGTGGCTGGACCTCGGCCTGAGCGACGAGCTGCTCGCCCGCGCCGTCGCCGAGCTGCCCGGCATCCTCGCGAGCGGCCCGAGGACGCGCACCCAGATCGTCACGGCGCTGGCCGAACGCGGCGTCGTCGTCGACCCGTCGGACCAGGCGCCCACCCACCTGCTGCTGCACGCCACGACGATCGGCCTGGTCTGTCGGGGCCTTGACCGCGGACGGGACGCCACGTTCGCGCTGCTCGACGCGTGGGTGCCTGACGCGCCGTCGGGGCCACGCGGTGACGACGCGCTGGCCGAGCTGGCGCGCCGGTTCTTCGCCGCGTTCTCGCCGGCCACCGCGGCCGACTTCACCACCTGGTCCGGGCTGGCGTCCTCGAGCGCGATCGCCCTGATCCGCGACGAGCTCCGGCCGGTCGACATCGACGGGCGCGCCGGGTTCTGCCTCGGCGAGGTGGAGCCGCGGCGCGGGCTGCGGCTGCTGTCGGCCTACGACAACTACCTGATCGGGTACCGGGACCGCGAGCTGATCATCGACGCGGACCGGCGGGCCGCGGTCTACGTCGGCGGCGTGATCAAGCCGACCGTGCTGCTCGACGGACGGGTGGTCGGGACCTGGCGGCTCGCGCGCGGCACTGAGCAAGTCACGGTCGAGGTGATGCCCTTCGGGGAGCTGACCCGCGCGGTCAGGACCGCGATCGATGCCGAGGTCGCCGACATCGGCCGGTTCCTCGACCGCCGCGCGTTCCTGACCATCGCGTAACCGTGATCATCGCGCGCTAGGTGCGCGATTTCCGGCGAATTCCGCACCCGCAACGCGAGATGATCAAGCCGGCACCGCGCCTACCCGACGCCCGCGGCGTCCATGCCTCGCAGCTCGCGCTTCAGCTCGTTGATCTCGTCACGCAACCGGGCCGCGATCTCGAACTGGAGCTCGCGGGCCGCCCCGAGCATCTGGTCGTTCAACTGCTGGATGAGATCGGCCAGCTCGGCACGAGGCATCTCGCGGACGTCCAAGCCTCCCCCCGCGTGCGCGCCCACCCCGACGACGCCCGGCGACGTCCCGCGGCCACCCCGACCGGGCACCGCCGACTTGCCGCGGGACTGCGATCGTCCGGAACCACCGACCGGTGTCGCGCCCAGCATCTCCTCGGTGTCCGCGGCCTCGCGCGCCAGCATGTCGGTGATGTCCGCGATCCGCTTGCGCAGCGGCTGCGGGTCGATGCCACGCTCGACGTTGTAGGCGACCTGCTTCTCACGGCGCCGGTTCGTCTCGTCGATCGCCTTCTGCATCGACGGCGTGATGGAGTCCGCGTACATGTGTACCTGGCCCGACACGTTGCGGGCAGCTCGTCCGATCGTCTGGATCAACGACGTTCCCGAACGCAGGAAGCCCTCCTTGTCCGCGTCGAGGATGGACACCAGCGACACCTCGGGCAGGTCCAGACCCTCCCGCAGCAGGTTGATACCGACCAGCACGTCGAACTCCCCCATCCGCAGCTCCCGCAGCAGCTCGACCCGTCGCAGCGTGTCGACCTCGGAGTGCAGGTACCGAACCCGGATACCCAGCTCCAGCAGGTAGTCGGTGAGGTCCTCGGCCATCTTCTTGGTGAGCGTGGTGACGAGCACCCGCTCGTTGCGCTCGGCCCGCTCACGGATCTCGTGCACCAGGTCGTCGATCTGACCCTTGGTGGGCTTGACGATGACCTGCGGGTCGACGAGACCGGTCGGCCGGATGACCTGCTCGACGAACTCGCCCTTCGTGCGAGTCAGCTCGTAATTGCCCGGCGTGGCGGACATGTAGACCGTCTGGCCGATCCGGTCGACGAACTCCTCGAACTTCAGCGGCCGGTTGTCCATCGCGGACGGCAGCCGGAAGCCGTGCTCGACCAGGGTGCGCTTGCGGGACATGTCGCCCTCGTACATGCCACCGGTCTGCGGCACCGTGTTGTGCGACTCGTCGATGACCAGCAGGAAGTCGTCGGGGAAGTAGTCGAGCAGGCAGTTCGGCGCGCTGCCACGCTCGCGCCCGTCGATGTGCAGCGAGTAGTTCTCGATGCCCGAGCAGAAGCCGACCTGCCGCATCATCTCGATGTCGTAGGCGGTGCGCATCCGCAGCCGCTGGGCCTCGAGCAGCTTGTTCTGCGACTCCAGCTCGGCCAGCCGCTCGGCGAGCTCCTTCTCGATGCCCCGAATCGCCCGCTCCATCCGTTCCGGGCCGGCGGCGTAGTGCGTCGCCGGGAAGACGAAGACCTCCTCGACCTCCCGGACGACCTCACCGGTGAGCGGGTGCAGGTAGTACAGGCGCTCGATCTCGTCGCCGAACATCTCGGCACGGATCGCGAGCTCCTCGTACACCGGGAAGATCTCTACGGTGTCGCCGCGGACCCGGAACGTGCCGCGCGTGAACGAGAGATCGTTGCGGCTGTACTGCACGTTCACGAGGTCGCGCAGGATCCGTTCGCGCTCGATCTGCTGGCCGACCCGCAGCCGGACCGACCGGTCGACGTATTCCTGCGGTGTGCCCAGGCCGTAAATGCACGACACGGTGGCCACGACGACCACGTCCCGGCGGGTCAGCAGAGACATCGTCGCCGAGTGCCGTAACCGCTCGACCTCGGAGTTGACCGACGAGTCCTTCTCGATGTATGTGTCGGTCTGCGGGACGTAAGCCTCGGGCTGGTAATAGTCGTAGTAACTGACGAAG
>JAODNL010000072.1 GCA_025465405.1 Pseudonocardiales bacterium
GCCCGCTGGCCCCGCCTCGTGGCCCGACCCGCTGGCGCACCGACGGCCCGGGCGTCGCGATGGGTGCAGCGGCCGCCGCAGATCTGGTCAGAAGCGGCGCCGCGACCAAGTCAGTCGCCGAAACGATCGGAGTCTGCCCGCACGAAGACATCGGCCCCCGCGCGTGGGTGCGGGCAGACTCCGAGCTGCTCGTGCTCGGGTCCTCGCGCATGTGTGCGGGCAGACTCCGACTGCCCGACACACACCACCCTTGCGAGGGCCGGAGCGCCAGTTATCAGCGTTGTCCACAGGCGTCACGACGGCGTCCACAGGCGATCGATCGGGGGCTGCGACCGTCGGACCCACCAGGCACGGTGTGGGGTATGGACCCAGGTGACGTGCTACGGGCGATCCGCCAGACACAGCGGCTCAGCCAGCGGGAACTTGCCATGCATGCCGGGCTGCCGCGGTCGACGATCGACCGCATCGAATCCGGGGCAAGCGCCGACCCCAAGTTCGGCACCGTCGTCGCAATTCTCGCCGCGACGGGCTATCAGCTCGTCGTCGTCAACCAGTTCGGCCGGCCGCTGCGCCTCAACGTCGAGCACGACGAACTACGGGATAAGGCATGGCGTCGGCTTCCGGCTCATCTCGCGCTGTTTCCGGTCCGCGATCAGGGTGACGGATGGTGGGGTTGGCGCCGAATTGCCTGGTCGCCCGGAGAGCCGAATGTTCCGCGATACGGCATTACTCGCCGCTACCCGAACCACTGGCACGACCCGTGGTACGCAGACCGACGCTGGAACGACGCCACCTGAGGACGCGCCACCTGAGGACGCGCCACCTGAGGACGCCACCTGAGGACGCTGCGACCGCGGAGTTGTCGCAGCTCAGACGCCGATCGGATGCCAGACGGTCTTGGTCTCGACGAACGCGCTCAGGCGCGAGGTGCCCGGGTCCGCCGACCAATCCACCGGCCCTGGTGCGTACACCCGCTTGACGTTGTCGGCTGCGGCGATCTGGAGTGCCTTGCGATCGGCGTTCGGCACACCGGTGAGGTCGATCGCGTTCACATCCCGGTGCCCGGCAAGCCAGGGCGAGAGCTCGGCGGTGACGCCGGTCAGCAGGTTCACGACGCCACCCGGCAGGTCAGATGTCGCCAGTACCTCGGCAAGTGAGGCCGCCGGCAAGGGGCGATCCTCGGACGTGACGACGACCGCGGTATTGCCGGTCGTAACGACCGGCGCAAGCACTGACACCAGCCCCAGCAAGCTGGAATCTTGGGGCGCGAGGACGCCGACGACGCCCGTCGGTTCGGGCAGCGAGAAGTTGAAGTACGGCCCGGCGACGGGGTTCGTGCCGCCGGCGACCTGGGCGTACTTGTCCGCCCAGCCGGCGTAGTAGACCCAGCGATCGATCGCGTGATCCACCTGGGTAGCCGCGGCCTTCGTCGACACCCCCTCAGCGTCGGACACCTCGCCGACGAACTGGTCGCGCCGGCCGTCCAGCATCTCGGCGACCCGGTAGAGGACCTGCCCCCGGTTGTAGGCAGTCGTGCTCGACCACGATGCAAAGGCCTTGCGCGCGGCCAGCACCGCGTCGCGGAGGTCCTTACGCGATGCTTGCGCAGCATGCGCCAGCAGCTCGCCCGTCGCCGAGCGCACGGGGTAGGAGCGTCCCGACTCCGAGCGGGGGAACGCCCCGGCGATATAGAGCTTGTAGGTCTTTCGGACCCTCAGCCGGTCGGATGTCGAGTCAGATGTCGAGTGAGGCATCGAGTCAGATGTCGAGTCAGATGTCGAGTCAGGCATCGAGATAAGCCTCCAGCCCGTGACGGCCGCCCTCGCGACCGAAGCCGGACTCCTTGAAGCCGCCGAATGGGGACGCCGGGTCGAAGCGGTTGAACGTGTTCGCCCAGACGACCCCCGCACGGAGCCGAGAGGCCATCGACAGGATCCGCGAACCCTTGTCGGTCCAGATGCCGGCGGACAGCCCGTAGGGCGTGTTGTTCGCCTTCTCGACGGCTTCATCCGGCGTGCGGAAGGTCAGCACCGACAGGACCGGGCCGAAGATCTCCTCCCGAGCGATCCGGTGCGCCTGCGAGACGCCCGTGAACACCGTCGGCACGAACCAATACCCGCGCTCGGGGAGTTCGCAGGGTGGCGACCATCGGGTCGCGCCCTCCTGCACCCCGGCCTCGGTCAATTCTCGGATGCGGGCGAGCTGTGCCGCCGAGTTGATCGCGCCGACGTCGGTGTTCTTGTCCAGCGGGTCACCGACCCGCAGCGTCGCCAGCCGCCGCTGCAGCGCGGCGACCAGCTCGTCGGCCACCGACTCCTGCACGAGCAGCCGCGAGCCGGCACAGCACACCTGGCCCTGGTTGAAGAAGATGCCGTTGACGATGCCCTCAACGGCCTGGTCCAGCGGCGCGTCGTCGAAGACGATGTTGGCCGCCTTGCCACCGAGTTCCAGCGACAGCCGTGTGGACGTCCCGGCCAGGGTCCGCCGGATGATCTTGCCTACCTCGGTCGAACCGGTGAAAGCGATCTTGTCGATGTCGCCGTGCTCGACGATCGCCTGGCCGATTGCCGGGCCCCCCGCCAGGATGTTGACCACGCCCGGCGGCAGGCCCGCCTCAGCGATGATCTCGGCCAGCACGAGCGCGGTCAGCGGGGTCGTCTCGGCGGGCTTGAGCACCACGGTGTTCCCGCACGCCAGCGCCGGAGCGATCTTCCAGGCCGCCATCAGCAACGGGAAGTTCCACGGGATGATCTGTCCGGCAACCCCGATAGGCCGCGGTGACGGGCCGAAGCCGGCATAGCCGAGCTTGTCCGCCCAGCCGGCGTAGTAGAAGAAGTGCGCGGCGGCGAGGGGAATGTCCACGTCGCGCGCCTCGCGGATCGGCTTGCCATTGTCGAGCGATTCGAGAACAGCCAGCTCGCGCCCGCGCTCCTGGATGGCTCGGGCGATCCGGAACAGGTACTTTCCGCGCTCGCGGCCGGGTAGTGCCGACCACGGTCGGAATGCCCCGCGGGCCGCGGTGACGGCATCGTCGACGTCGGACGGCCCGGCTTCGGCGACCTCCGCGAGCGGCTCCTCGTCCGCCGGATTGATCGTCTTGATCGCTTCGCCGGAACCGTCACGGAAGCCGCCGTTGACGAATATCTGGTAGCTCGGCCTCAGCCGCGCGATGTCGCGGGACTCCGGGGCTGGCGCGTACTCGAACAGCTTGTCGGCCATCTCAGTCCACCGTCACGTAATCGGGGCCGTCGTAGTTTCCGGTGGCCAGCTTGTGCCGCTGCAACAGAAGATCGTTGAGCAGGCTGGACGCACCGAAGCGGAACCGGCGCGGGTCGAGCCAGGCATCGCCGGCGACCTCGTTGACCATGACCAGGTAGCGCACCGCCTCTTTCGACGTCCGGATACCGCCGGCGAGCTTCACGCCGCGAATCTCGCCGGCGAGGTCTCGGCCGGGTCCGATTGTCGCTGCCGCGCCCGGTCCGATTGTCGCTGTCGCACCGTATCCGATTGTCGCTGCCGCGAAGTCGCGGACGGCTTCGAGCATGACGAGGGCGACGGGTGGCGTGGCCGCGGGCGTCACCTTGCCCGTCGAGGTCTTGATGAAGTCGCCGCCGGCCAGCAGCGCCAGCCACGACGCCCGGCGCACGTTGTCGAGCGTGGCGAGTTCACCCGTCTCGAGGATGACCTTCAGGTGGGCGTCGCCACAGGCCGCCTTGGTCGCGACGATCTCATCGAAGACCTGCAGGTATCGACCGGCCAGGAACGCGCCGCGGTCGATCACCATGTCGATCTCCGTGGCGCCCGCGCCGACCGCGTCCCGAACGTCGTGCAACTTGGTCTCGAGCGACGCGCGCCCGGACGGAAAGGCGGTGGCGACGCTCGCGACGCCGACCGGGGTACCCCGCAGGGCGTGCACCGCGGTCTCGACGAGGTCGGGGTAGACGCACACGGCCGCAACGGCGGGCACTGTCGCGTCGGAGGGATCCGGACGGGCCGCCTTCGCGCACAGCGAGCGGACCTTGCCCGGCGTGTCGGCACCCTCGAGTGTGGTGAGGTCGACCATCCGGATCGCCATGTCGATGGCCCACGCCTTGGCCGTTGTCTTGATGCTGCGCGTCGCCAACCCCGCGGCGCGCCCTTCGGCGCCCACCTGGTCGACCCCCGGCAGGCCATGCAGAAAGCGCCGCAACGAGGAGTCGTCGCGGGTGATGTCATGCAGTGCCGCGTGCTCCACGAGGGTTGTCACTCGTATGAGTCTAGGTATCCGGCGGGGAATAGGGTCAGGCCTCGTGCATACCGTCGTCGTCGACCATCCGATCGTCCAGGCTCGGCTCACCGTCATGCGTGACGAGCACAGCAGCAACGCCGAGTTCCGGGCCGCGTTGCGCGAACTGGCGACGCTGCTGGTCTATGAAGCCACTCGCGACCTGCCTACGGCACCGACGTCGATCGTCACACCGGTCGCCCCCACTACCGGCGTGGCGATCGCGAACCCGCCCTTGCTCGTGCCCGTTCTCCGGGCCGGTCTGGGCATGGCCGAGGCCGCGTTCAACCTGCTGCCCGAGTCGCAGATGGGCTTCGTGGGACTGGCCCGCGACGAGCAGACCCACGAGCCGACGCCGTATATGGCCTCGCTTCCGGAGTCTCTGTCCGGCCGGCCGGTGATCGTGCTCGACCCGATGTTGGCAACGGGCGGCTCGCTGCTGCACTGCCTCAACCTGCTGTCCGAGCGGGGCGCCGATGACCTGACCGTCGTCTGCGCGCTGGCCGCTCCGGAGGGAATTGAGCGGATCGCGGCCAGTGGTTTGCCGGTGCGGATCTACACCGCGAGCATCGACGAGCGACTGAACGACGACGCCTACATCGTGCCCGGTCTCGGCGACGCCGGTGATCGGCAGTTCGGACCGCGATAGCGGGTCCGAACAATAGGCGCAGCGGACCGCGGTAGCGGGTCCGAACAATAGGCGCAGCGGACCGCGGTAGCGGGTCCGAACAATAGGCGCAGCGGACCGCGATAGCGGGTCCGAACAGCGATAGCGGAATTACCCGCGCCAGGCGACGGCGACCGCGACCGACATCAGCTGGCTGCCGGTTGCCAGACCGTACTTGACCTGCATTCGTGTTGGCTCGCTCCTGACGATGCCGGCGCCCATCCCCGCACCACACAGGTAATTGAGCGAGACGCCCGCTACGACCGGAACGGTGCCCGTGGCAGCGACGCAGTGGGCATGATTCGCCAGCTCCAGAGCCCACGGGTAGTCGCTCGTCGTGGCCGGCGTCGAAGCCGGCAACGGCTGGCTCAGCCGCACGATGTGCGCCGACGACCACGGGTCGGCCAGGCATGCCACGGTCGGCGGCGTCTGCTGGCGCGCCGGGGTGAAGCACGGGTCGTAGATTGCGTTGCCCACCAGGCACCGGTACACGCCGGCCTTCGGTACGGCGATCGATCCGGTCCAGCACGACCCGGTGAGATGGTCCGCCACCGGCACCACGAGGGTGCCGGTGGCGGCGTAGGGGGAGAACGTCTTGATCACGACTCCCGGAGCGCTCGACGATGACGCCGTCAAGCTGCCCGCGCCGGCAGGCGCGCGATGTGTCGTGCGGCTGGCGCACGCGGCCGCGCCGGCCATCGCGACCACGAGCGCTACCAGCCCGAGGGTTCGCGACACCCCTGCCATCGCGAACCCTCCCGTCCACCGCCGTCCAGGCCCGGCGGCCACTTATCTACTAGACGCTCTGTGAGGACGAAACGTTGCCCGTGATCACACCGTGGTTGGCAACGATGTGATCACGATGGGACCTCCACGTGCGTCCGCCCTGAATCGGCGATCGGCAATAATCCGGTTGTGGGGCCAACCTGGCCATGCCGCAGCGCGACTACACCTCGTGACCTCACTGATCGGGAGGCCCTTGACCGTGGCGGTGGAGGACGCTCCGCGTGCTGCGCTCGCCGTCGACGTGCCGACCCTGTACGAGACGCACTGGCGGGCGATGGTGCGCCTGGCTGTGCTCCTCGTCGACGACCTCGCAAGTGCGGAGGACGTCGTCCAGGACGCCTTCGTCGCGCTACACACGCGTGTCGACGCGCTCCGCGACCCGAACGCGGCGCTGGCCTACGTCCGTGCGTCGGTGGTCAACCTGTCCCGGTCGGTCATCCGCAAACGGCAGACGGTGCGCAAGCACCTGCGCGTGGCGGAGCCGGAGGCCACGGAGGCAGCGGATCACGAAGTGCTGCTACGTGACGAGCATCGCGCGGCCCTGGCCGCCGTGCGGGCGCTGCCGCGGCGCCAGCAGGAGGTAGTGATCCTGCGGTACTGGTCGGGCCTGTCCGAGCGTGAGATTGCGGCGACTCTCGGCATCTCGGCCGGCTCGGTGAAATCCGCCGCCAGCCGCGGGATGGCCTCCCTTCAGCGTGTTCTCGGAGGACAGTCATGAACGACGACCGGCTCGAGCGCCTCGTCGCCGGCGCGCTCGAGGAAAAGGCCCGGGCCGCCGTCGGAGACGATCGTGCGGTTCCGCAACTGGACGCGCACACCTCCCACCGTGCCGTGACCGGCCGGCGGCGTCGGACTGCCTGGTTGGCGCCACTCGCGGCCGCGGCCGCAGTGGTGGTGGTGGCGCTCGGTCTGGTGTTCGCGTTCCGGAGCGCGCCGTCGAAAGACCACCAGCAGCGAGTCGCTGCCGGTCCGTCAGCCGGGGCGCCGGCCACGGCCACGCCGTTGAGTACGGCGCCGTCCACGCCGGCAGTCGCCACGACGCCCGTGCACGTCAAGCTCAAGTTCAGCGACGGGTCGACGTTCGGCGTCGGTATCCCGGTGATCGCCTACGTGTCGCGCCGCATCACCGACGCCAGCGGGTTCGCGAGGGCCACTACCGTGACCGTGAACGGCCAGCCCGCACAAGGCGCCTGGTATTTCGAGAACTCGGCGGAACCGGGATACCCGCTGGAGGCACACTTCCGGATGCCGGATTACTGGCCCGCCCACTCCAAGATCCATCTGGACCTGCCGGTGCGGGGTATGGCGGCCGGCCGTGGCCTGGCCTTCGACGACAGTCTGACCCTCGATTTCAGCACCGGAGCTGCCAATGTCGCCACCGTGGACGACCTGACGCACAAGATGACGCTGCTGAGCGACGGAAGGCTCGTCGGCACGTATCCGGTCTCGCTCGGTGGGACGAGCACCCCGACGTCACGTGGCACGAAGGTCATCATGGAAAAGGGCGCCAGCATCTGTATGCGGGGCCCCGGCTACTACGAGTGCGGCGTCAAATACACCCAGCGCCTGACCTACGGCGGTGAGTACCTGCACGCGGCGCCGTGGAACACGTCCAACTTGGGTCGGCTCGATTCGTCCAACGGCTGCACCAACCTCAGCATCACCGACGCGGCGATGCTGTACAAGACGCTGCAGATCGGGGACGTCGTCACCTACCCCAACGCGCGCGGTCCGATGATGCAGCTCGCTCAGGGCTACGGCGACTGGAACGTGGCGTGGTCGCAATGGCTTTCGGGCGGCGCCGTCCGGACGAGCTAGATCCCCAGCGTGGCGCGGATCTGCTCGCGCAACAAGGCCATTCGGGCCTGCGCCACCTCCGCCGAGCCGTCGGCAACCACGACCTCGAGGTAGGCCTTCAGCTTCGGTTCGGTGCCGGACGGGCGGACCACCGCCCGTCCGGCCGTCCACGTCAGCCGGACGACGTCGGCGTCGGGCAGCAGGTCAGTGACGGTGACGGGCTCGCCCAGCAGCGTCGCCGGCGGATTCGCGCGGAGCCTGGCCATGATCTGGTCGATGACCGACACGTCCTCGACGCGGACCGATACCTGGTCCGTTGCGTGCCGGCCGTACTCGCGGGCGAGTTCGTCGAGTCGCCGGGTGAGCGAGGACCCCTTCGATCTCAAGGTCGCGGCGAGCTCGGCGACCAGAAGCGCGGCGCTGATGCCGTCCTTGTCCCGCACGAGCTCCGGTGCGACCGCGTACCCCAGCGCTTCCTCGTAGCCGTAGACGAGATCCGGCGCGGCCCGCGAGATCCACTTGAACCCCGTGAGCGTCTCGGCGTAGCCCACGCCGTGCTTCGCGGCGAGCGCACGCAGCATCGTCGACGACACGATCGTCGTGGCGTAAGTGCCCCGAATCCCCTTGTGCAGCAGGGCATCAGCGAGCAGTATCCCGACCTCGTCACCGCGCAACATCCGCCACTGCCCGCCCTCGGACGTAACCGCTACCGCGCACCGGTCGGCGTCCGGGTCGTTGGCGATGATGATGTCGGCGTCCTGCTGCCGCGCCAGCGCGACGGCGAGATCGAGCGCACCCGGTTCCTCCGGGTTGGGGAAGGCCACCGTCGGAAAGTCCGCGTCCGGCCGCTCCTGCTGCGGCACGGAAATGAGGGGTGCGAAATCGGCCGCCGCGAAGACCCGTCGCAGTACTTCGGTGCCGACGCCGTGCAGCGCCGTGTGCACGATGCGGATGTCGCGCGGTCCGGGGCCGATCAACGCGGCGACAGCGCCGACGTAGGCGTCGACGATCGACTCGTCGAGCATCGTCACGCTGTCGGGCGCAAGGGGGATCCCGCGCGTCGAGGGGACGGCCCGGATCGCGGCCTCGATCTCGGCGTCGGCCGGCGGCACGATCTGCGCACCGTCATGTGCGTAAACCTTGTAGCCATTGTCCTGCGGCGGGTTGTGCGACGCGGTCACCATCACGCCGGCCGCGGCACCGAGATGCTGTACCGCGAAGGCGAGTACCGGTGTGGGCAGCAGCCGCGGCAGCAGTAGCGCGTCGAATCCGGCGGCAGCGAGGATCGCCGCGGAATCCCGGGCGAAGTCGAGCGAGCCGTGCCGTCCGTCGTACCCGACGACGACCGGCCGGCCGCGGTAGTCGTGCGCGGCGAGCCAGGTGGCAAGCCCGGCCGCGGCGCGTCGGACGACAGCACGGTTCATGCCGTTGGGGCCGGCCCGAAGCGGTCCTCGCAGGCCCGCCGTTCCGAACGTCAGCGGACCGCTGAACCGGTCCGCGAGCTCGGCCGCGTCGCCGGCAGCGAGAAGGGCTGACAACTCGTCGGCTGCCGCCGGGTCGATCTCGTCGACGATCCAGGCCTCGACTTCGGCGCGCAGCTCGTCGAAGGTCATGCGCGAGCCGCCACCTCGTCGATGCCGAAGCCCGCGGATGTGAACCCGCCGCCGACGTAGCCGTCCGACTCGAACGTCTCGCCTGCCGGCACCTGGTCGGCGTAGACCTCGGCGTCGTCCTGCGGCTCGTAGCCCAGCGCACGCGCCTCGTCGAGCGACCAGGTGCGGCGCCGGTTGGCCGAGACTCCCCACACCAGGGCGTAGGTCAGATCCGGCGCCTGCAGGCAGGCGTCGACCAACCGGGCGCAGTCGCCGGGCGACAGCCAGGTCGACAGCGCGCGGATGTCCGGGGGCGTCGGCGCGAACGTGCCGATTCGCACGCACGCGACGCGGATGCCGTACCGGTCGGCGTAGTAGCGCCCGAGTGCCTCGCCGAACACCTTGCTCACGCCGTAGAGCGTGTCCGGTCGGGCCGGCGCGTCGGCAGGTAATGCCGGCACGACCGGCGTGAACCCGGTGGCGTGGTTCGACGAGGCGTACACGACCCGCGCAACGCCATGCCGCCGAGCGGCCTCGAAGACCTGGAAGGTGCCCTCGATGTTCGCGTCCCGCACGACGGGCCAGGGAGCTTCGGTCGGCTGGCCGGCAAGGTGTACGACCGCGGTGACGCCGTCCATCGCGGCGTCCAAGTCGGCACGCGAGGTGATGTCGCCGACGAAGCCGCGGTCGGTCGGTACGCGGTCGAACGGCCGCAGCGCCCACCCGAGCACCGGCAGCCGGTCAGCGAGCGCCGCGCCGATGCGGCCGGCCGCGCCGGTGAGCAGGACCGTCATAGCTTGGGAATGACTCGCGCCAGCAGCTCGCCCATCCGGCTGGCCGAGGCCCGACCGGCCGCGAGCACCTCCTCGTGGTCGAGCGGCTCGCCGAGCCCGGCGGCCAGGTTCGTGACCAGTGAGATGCCGAGCACCTCGCAGCCCTCGGCGTGCGCCGCTACCGCCTCCAGCGCGGTGGACATGCCGACCAGGTCCGCGCCGAGCACGCCGGCCATCTTCACCTCCGCGGGAGTCTCGTACTGCGGGCCCGGGAACATCGCGTAGACGCCGTCGGTGATGGTGGGGTCGACCTCGCGGACCAGGTCACGAAGCCGGGCGCTGTACAAGTCGCTGAGGTCGACGAAGCGCGGGCCGACGAGGGGGGTTCGCCAGGTCAGGTTGATGTGGTCGCGGATCAAGACCGGATCGCCCACGGCCAGGCCGGCGCGCAGGCCACCGCAGGCATTCGTCAGCACGACCGTGCGGCAGCCCGCGGCCGCGGCGACCCGCACGCCGTGTACGACGGGCTCGACACCGCGGCCCTCGTAGAGGTGGGTGCGCCCCAGGAACGCGAGCACCCGCTTCCCCTCGACGGCGATGGACCGGATGCGACCCGCGTGGCCCGCCACGGCAGGGGGCAGGAAGCCGGGCAGTTCCGTTACCGGCAGGTCGGCCGTCGCGACACCGAGGGCGTCGATCGCGGGTACCCAGCCGGAGCCGAGGACGATCGCGACGTCATGCTGCGCGATCCCGGTCAGCTCCGCGAGGGCATCCGCGGCATCGCGAACCGCTCCGGCTGCGTCGTTCGATGACGGGCGTGCGCTCACGCCCGCCGAGCCTAGTAGAGCTGCGACGGGCGTGAGCCGGCCGTCGTCAGACGACCTCGGCGGCCCGCTGGCAGGACATGCACAGCGCGGCCTGCGGTAGCACCTCGAGCCGCTCGGTGGTCAGCGGCGCCTCGCAGTGCAGGCACCGGCCGTAGCTGCCGACGTCCATTCGGCGCAGCGCGGCGCGCACGTCCCGAAGCGCCGCCCGTGCCCCGTCGATCAGTGACCGGGTGATCTCGCGATCGACGTCAGTGTGGGCGGGGCGGTCGTCATAGCGGTACAGCTGGCCCAGCTGGTCGAGCCGGAAGTCCCGCTGCTGTTCGAGCATCTCGCGCAATTGGGCCAGGCGCTCGTCGGTCAGGGCCGGAGCGCTGCGCGCAGCCGGCATCGTGGATGAGCTCATCATGGATTCTCCTCGGGCGGGGGACGAACGGGCTTAGTGAGCAGCGTCCGTTGGCGGCCCTCGAGTCCGCGGTGAATCGACTGTGGTCGAGCTGCTGATCAGTGAGGACGTGGCTATGGGCGGCCACCACGCGATGGCCGGCGCGCCGGTCCCCGCCGCGCCGGTCGCCTGCGGGTGATCGATGCGGATGGTCGTGCCGTGCAGCACGGGTGAGCCGGCCGCTACGGCCTTGACGACATGCAGGTTCGGGTGAGCAGCGATCGCGCTGGCTGCTGGCGACGCAACGAGAGCTAACCCGCACAACAGGAGTGCGGCGACCCCGATCGCGCGAAGTCGCCGCATTGGCGCCGAACGGGTGTCCCCCATATGTTTCCAACGGTCGATCAGCGGGGCCCGTTCCATCGACGCGATCGACTCGATCGGCTCGATTGGCGGCGCGACGGGGGCGCGATGGGCAGGCCTATCGGCTCGGAACCGGCGAGAGATGGGCCACCTTGGCGGCTTGTCGATCGCTGCGCCGCCCTACGATTTGGCCATGCCTGCCCAGTCGGAGCCGCTCGCGCTGGCCGCGGAGTTCCCGGCGGCGACCCGTGACCAGTGGCGATCGCTCGTCGCCGCTGTCCTGCGCAAGTCGGGCCTCGCGGAGGGCGACGATCCCGAGGTTGCGCTCGCCACGACGACCTACGACGGCATCGAGCTCAAGCCCCTTTACACCGCCGCCGACGCGCACGGCGTCGCGACAGACGGCGTTCCCGGCCGTCCGCCGTTCGTGCGGGGCGCGGCGTCACACGGCGCGGCTGCCACCGGATGGGACGTCCGCCAACGCCACGCGGACCCGGATCCGGTCCGCACGAATCGTGCCGTGCTCGCCGACCTGGCAGGGGGTGCGACGTCGCTGTGGCTCGTGCTCGGAGCGGCGGGCCTTGCCGTCGAGGACCTCGAGGCGGCACTGGAGGGCGTTCACCTCGATCTCGCACCTGTCGCGCTGGACGCCGGTCTCGCCACCGGCGACGCCGCAGTTGCCCTGCTCGGTCTGGCGGAGCGCCGTGGCGTCGACCCGGCCGAACTCGCAGGAACCCTCGGTGCGGA
>JAODNL010000098.1 GCA_025465405.1 Pseudonocardiales bacterium
AGATGATCATGCGATAGTGCCGCTCGAACCGCACGATCGCATGATGATCGGGACGGATACTCGACCCGGCCGCACGGACCAGGCTCGTCGACGGATTCGCCGGCGCGCCGCACACCGTGTACCTGTACGCCGTCCCGGTGGCCGTGATCGGCATCGTGGCCTCGCTCGGCATCAAGGAGCAGCCGTTGCGGGTGCGGGTCGTGCCGAGCGCGTTGGTGGAGTGACAGGTCAGTGCGCCTCGTCCAGACCTGGATAGAGCCCGAACATGGTCTGTGAATCCGATGCCGGGCCCGGCTCCTTTGCAGCGGCGGCCCGCCGGCGGCCGGCCAGCGAGGCCCAGGACACGTCGTCGTCGTGCCACGGCAGGCCGGGCAGGTCGTGGCCCATCCGGTCGCGTTTGACCCGCAGGTACCGGAGGTTGTGGGAGTTGGGCCTGATCTGCAACGGGACCCGGCCGACGATCTCCAACCCGTACCCCTCCAGCCCCGCGCGCTTGGTCGGGTTGTTCGTGAGCAAACGCATCGTGCGGACGCCGAGGTCGACCAGGATCTGCGCTCCGGTGCCGTATTCGCGGGCATCCGCGGGCAAGCCCAGCTCGAGGTTGGCGTCTACGGTGTCCGCGCCGCCGTCCTGCAGGTTGTACGCCTCCAGCTTGTGCAGCAGGCCCACCCCGCGCCCCTCGTGGCCACGCAGATACAGCACGACGCCGCGGCCTTCGGTCGCGACCGCGGCCAGTGACAGCTGCAGCTGGGCGCCGCAGTCACATCGTCGCGAACCGAGGACGTCGCCGGTGAGGCACTCCGAATGGACGCGCACCAGCACGTCCTGGCCGTCACCGATGTCGCCCATCACCAGCGCCAGATGCTCGGTCCGGTCGATCAGGCTGCGATAGCCGACCGCACTGAAGCTGCCCTGATCCAGAGGCATCGTCGTGGTCGTGACGCGTTCCACCTGCCGTTCCCAACGGCGCCGATAGCCGATGAGGTCGGCGATCGAGATGAGCGGCAGCTGGTGACGCCGAGCGAATTCGATCAGTTCTGGTAGGCGCGACATGGTGCCGTCGGCGTTGGCGATCTCGCAGATGACGCCGGCGGGAGCCAGCCCGGCCAGGCGGGCGAGGTCGACCGCTGCTTCGGTGTGCCCGGCGCGCTGCAGGACCCCGCCCTCCCGCGCCCGCAGCGGGAAGACGTGCCCGGGCCGGCTGATCTCGTACGGTGCCGTGTCCGGCGCGGCCAGCAGGCTGATCGTTCGGGCTCGGTCCGCGGCTGAGATTCCCGTCGTTATGCCGGCGCGGGCATCGACCGACACGGTGAACGCCGTGCCCATGCTCTCGGTGTTGTGTGCAGCCATCTGGTGCAGGTCGAGTCGCTCGATGGCGTCGGGGGCAAGCGGTACGCAGATGAGCCCGCGGCACTCGGACATCATGAACGCCACGAGCTCGGACGTGATCTTCTCAGCGGCGACGACGAGGTCGCCCTCGTTCTCGCGATCCTCGTCGTCCACGACGACGACGGCGCGCCCGGCCGCGATTGCCGCCACCGCGGTCGCGATCGAATCCATGCACGCAGGGTAAGCCCTGATCCCGGCCGCGCCGCTCGGACGAATGCCATTGGATGAGACTGATCGTTGACCAGCGACCGGCGGTGGCGGGACAGTGACCGCCTGGGCACGGCAATACTGTCGAGGAGAGTCATGAGCGTCGATGCACCGCAGACGTCCCGCGCGGAGGCATTCCGCGAGCACATCGCCGAGATGAAGATCCCGGCACCCAACGCCGGACGCGACCGACTGCTGGCGCGGCTGGGCTTGCTGCTCGCGCTGGTGGGCATCGCGCTCGGCATCGTCGGCTACGTCATGTCGCACCAGACCAACAACACCCTGACTCAGAACGACGCACTCGTCATGGCGGTGGTCGGTGTCTCCTGCGCCGTCACCGGGGCCGCGATATTCCTTCGCTACTCACTCGCGCAGTTCCTGCGGCTGTGGCTGGTGCGGCTCATCCACGAGCAGCGGCAGCCCTAGCCCGCCCGGCGGCAGCCCTAGCTGAGAGCGGCGGCAGCCGTAGCCGAGCAGGGGGCAGCGTCAGCCCGGGCACTGGCCGGGCTTAGCCGCGCGCGGCGTTGCGGCCGGCGATGTAGCCGAAGGTCAGAGCCAGCCCGATCGGCGCACCACCTGACCAATACGCCCGACCGCCGGGCGAGGCGACGCAGCAGCCGGCGCCGTACAGCCCGGGAATCGGCTGGCCCAACACGTCGATGACCTCCGCCCGGCTGTTGATGACCGGTCCGCCCGCGGTGTCGAACATCGCCGCTCCGATGATCATCGCGTAGTACGGCCCGTCGGTGGCGAACGGCGCCATGGTCACGTTGGGAGTGCCCTCGTGCAGTCGCGGTTCGTAGCAGGTCTGGATCGCTGTCGCGCCGCGTCCGAAGTCGCGGTCGACTCCGGAACGCGCGTCCTCGTCGAAGCGCGCGACCGAGCGCTCCAGATTGGCCGCGAAGTTCGGCTCCAGCCTGATCCCACCGGTGCGCGGCACCAGCTCGGCGAGGCGGGCGTCGACGGCCTCGGCCAGCTCGCGCCAGGTCGGTGCGGACAGCACGTGGGCATCGCCGACGTCCGCGCCCGGCATCGGGTAGCGCGCGGCGGGATGCTCTCGCACCGTCCGGTCGAACACCTGGATCAGGACGCGGCGGCTGTGGCGGCTGCGTTCGGCGTCCCACCAGAAATGCGCCTGCGCGCGTTCGGTGAAGACGGCCTTCTCGTTGACAACTCGATTCCCGGTGCAATCGACCCAGATCATGCTGTCGCCGAAGGGGAAGTGCGTGAGCTGCGGGATTCGCGGCGCACCGATGCCGAGCTCGAACGCGGCGTTGCCGAGGTAGGCGTTGGTCATGTTGCCGAGTGCCGCGCCCAGGCTCATTCCGATCCGGAGGAAGTCGCCGGTGTTGGTACTCACCGCCGCCACGGCGTCGATCGGCGCGGGCAGGTAGGTGGCGCACGCCGCCGGATCGTGGCCGAACCCGCCCGTTGCGAACACCACGGCGCGGCGGGCCCGGAGGCTCATCAACCCCTCCTCGGCCTCCACCACCACGCCCTCGACATGGCCGTCACTGCCGCTGAAGACCTCGACGACGCGGTGCCCCACGCGGATGTCCACGCTGTGTTTTTCCAGATACGTGACGAGCTGGTGCACGTAGGCCTCGCCGCGTGGACCGAACGCCGGATCCCCGTCGTCGACGATCAGATGCCGTCCCTGCGGGACGAGGTTGTCAGCGCGCTCGGCGTGGTATTCCGGATGCCCGAGGGCGTCGCCATAGGCGGCGGGACTGAAGCGCGAGCGCATCGCGCCGATCGCCTCCAGGTGCTCGACGGCTCGAGCAGCCTCGTCGTAGAACGTTGTCAGCAGTTCGTACTGCGCGTCGGCCAGCCCCAGACTCGGATGCTCCGGCTGGAACGCGTCCGGATACGACAGCTGCGCCATGAACCGCAGGCATTCCGCACGGGGATCGGCGATGCCGCATGCCTGCAGATGCCGGTTGTTCGGTATCCAGAACTCGCCGATCGAATGGATTGCCGTTCCGCCGGCAACGGGGCCGCGTTCGAGCAGGACGACCGTCGCGCCCTCGCTCGCCGCCGTCGCGGCGGCAACCAGCCCGGCGGCACCTGCGCCGACGACGATCACATCGGGGCTTTCGACGGTGCCAACGGTCATGGGGCACCCTCGCGGTTGACCGATGCGTGCGTATCACCGCTGTGCCGGTCAATGGGACTAGTCGCTCGAACGGTGTCCGTGTTGTCGCTCGTACACCTCGCTCATGGTGGAGCGCGAGATCTCCGCGTCGATCACGCGTACCCCGTGTAGCGGGAGCAGTTCGTGCAGCGCGGTACGCAGCTGGTCGGGATCGCGGGCGCGCCGGGCGGACGCACCCATGGCTTTGCTGATCTCGACGACGTCGAACGGAACGCTGTCGAATTCACTGCCGGCGACATCCAGATCCGCGAGGGCCAGCTTGTGGTACTCAGATCCGTAGGCCTGGTTGTTCATGACGATGAGCAACAGATCGACGCCGTGACGCACCGCTGCCTGCAGCTCCTGAACGTTCATCGGCAGGCTGCCGTCTCCCTCGATTGCGACGACCGTGCGCTGGTCGCCGATGGCGGCCGCGGCGCCTACCGCGACGGGCAGGGCCTGCCCGATGAGCGCGAAGCCGCTGGCGAAGTGGAACCGTCGATCGGTCGCCGGCCGCAGGTGCGGAGCGACGAAATACCAGAAATGCCCGATCCCGACGACGACATAGGCATCCGTGGGCAGCGCGGCGTCGAGCGCGGCGACCATGGCCCAGGGGTTCGCGCCGTCGGCCGGACGCCCGTCGGCGAGGGCGTCCTGCCGGGCCCGCTCGGCGACCAGCTCAGCATGCACCTCGGCGGTTCGCAGCCCGGTTGCTGCGCGCGCCTGTTTCGCGAGCGCCGGTATCACCTCATGGACGTCGCCGGTGACCCACGTCGTGCGTTCGCTCGGGCTCCAGAGCTCGTCGGGCGGACGGATGTCGACCCGGATCACGTGCGCATGACGGGCGAAGTCGCAGCTGTCGGTGTTGTAGCGGTCGAGGGCCGCGCCGAGCACCAGGACCACGTCCGCCCGCCTGCTGATGGCACGGGAGGCCGGATCGGCCATCATGCCGACCACGCCGAGATCGAACGGCTCGTCGGGCAGCGCCGCGCGGCCACCGAGCGTCGTGGCGAATACGGCGCCGACGCGGCGACCCAGCTGCAGCGCCACATCGAGGCAGTCGCCCTGGAGCACCCCGTGTCCGATGACGAACAACGGCGCCGCGGCGCTGTTCAAAGCATCGGCCGCCTCAGCGAGCTCGGCCGGGTTCACGGTTCGAGCCGGGCGGGCCGTGACGGCCGGATCCGCGGTGGCGGCCGGATCGCCAGTGGGGATGCCGATCCCTGCCGGCGCCAGGAACGTGTCGAGGTCGACGCCGAGCACGGTGACGTCTCCGGCCCGCGCCGACCGGAGTGCGCTGTTCAGGGCGGCCGGCAGCTCACTCGCCGACGGCACGAAGACGTAGCGCGCGCCGCTGGCGGTGACCCAGTCGCTCTGATGCGCGTACTGGGCCTGCGACGGGACACTGGCCGGCAACTCGGCCGTGATGAGCAGCAGCGGCCGGCGGGCGCGCACCGCGCTCGTGAGCGCGGCCAGTGACTGCGCGAGCCCCGGCCCCATCGTTACCGTCGCGACGCCGACGTCTCCGGTGGCAGCGGCGAATCCGTCGGCCATCCATACCGCGCCGGCCTCGTGCCAGGCCGGCAGCCACCGGCAACCCGGCTGCTCGCGGTACGCGGCGACCCAATGCATGTTGCCGTCGCCCATCACGCCGAAGACGGTCGTGACGCCGGCATCGGCAAGCAGCAGCGCGAGCTGCTCATAGGTCTTCATGCTGCCTCCCGTCGGCTCGGACGCTAGGCGAGCAGTCCGGGTTGCCGCCAGCAGGCGTCCCACTCACGGGGTCACGCGCTTGTGTCGGCGGCCGGTCGGGTCGACGCTCCTTTTTCGTTGCCCGCCACAGTCAGGAGCCAGAGATGTCCGCACGCCTCAACGGCAAGGTCGCGATCGTCACCGGCGCGGGCGCGGGAATCGGTGCGGCGGCGGCGACCAGGTTCGCCGCCGAGGGTGCACGCGTGATGTGCGCTGATGTCGCTTCCGCTCGCGCCGAGGACACAGCGGCGCGGATCCGACAGCACGGCGGCCAGGCACTCGCTGTCGGCGTCGATGTCGGTGACGCCGCCCAGGTTCGCACGCTGGTCGAGCAGACCGTTTCCGAACACGGCCGCATCGACGTGCTGTACGCGAACGCCGGTGTCGGCGGCGTCGGCACGGCCATCGACACCGACGAGGAGGAGTGGCACCGGGTCATGCGGATCAACCTCACCGGGTTGTGGCTGTGTTGCAAGTACGTGCTGCCACACATGGTCGCCGCCGGGTCGGGCTCGATCGTGAACCAAGCCAGCATCGGCGGCCTGCGGGGGGTCCCCGCGGTCGCCGCGTACGCCGCGGCCAAGGCCGGAGTCATCGGCCTCACCCGGCAGATGGCGCTGGACTACGGGCCGTCCGGCGTGCGTGTGAACGCCATCGCGCCCGGCACGGTACCCACGCAGCTCGTCCAGGGCATCTGGGCGGCGGGTGCCGGTCTCGTGGCCGCGGACACCCTCGACGAGCAGGTCGCGCGGGCGGCGGCGCTGTACCCGTTGCGTCGGGTCGGCACGCCGGACGACGTGGCGAACGTCGCCCTGTTCCTCGCGAGCGACGAGGCCGACTGGGTGACGGGTGCGGTCTATGTGGTGGATGGCGGCAAGACGGCGGTGTGACGCAGCCGTCCCAGGGAATGGGTGCAGCCATCCCATGCAATGGCACGTGCCGTTGTCCGCGCGACGCCGTCCCCGCACCCTACGGCTACGTACGCGTAGCACCGGAAGGGACGCTCGATGGACTTCGGATTGCTGTTCGAGATGCAGGTACCCAAGCCGTGGACCGACACGACCGAGTCGGACACGTACTGGAAGAGCATCGAGCAGTTGCGCGTGGCGGAGCAGTCGGGCTTCACGCACGCGTGGGCCGTCGAGCATCACTTTCGCGAGGAGTTCTCGCACATGGGCGCGCCCGAGGTATGGCTCGCCGCCGCGGCGCAACACACGGACCGGATCCGTCTGGGCCAGGGCATCGCGCTGCTACCGACTCCGTTCAACCATCCGGTGCGCGTGGCCGAGCGAGTGGGTGCGCTCGACATTCTCTCGCGCGGGCGGTTCGAGTTCGGAACCGGGCG
>JAODNL010000137.1 GCA_025465405.1 Pseudonocardiales bacterium
GTGACATCGGGCGCGAGTTCCGCGATCGTCTGTTCGATGCGGTGCGTGGACGTCGGGTCGAGCGCCGAGCACGGCTCATCCATGAGCAGCACATCAGGATCGACGGCGAGCGAGCGGGCGATGCAGAGGCGCTGCTGCTGGCCGCCGGACAGCGCCGAGCCCGGCGTGTGCAGCCGGTCCTTGACCTCGTTCCACAAGCCAGCACGAGTCAGGCAGCGCTCGATCAGGTCGGCCCGTGCGGAGCGCGAAACCCTGGTGCCCGTCAGTTTGAGCCCTGCTGTCACGTTGTCCGCGATCGACATGGCAGGAAACGGATTGGGCTTCTGGAATACCATGCCGATCCGGCGGCGCGTTTCGGTGATCCGCAGGCCTGCTTCGTAGATATCCGAGCCGTTCAAGAGAACCTCGCCGGCGAGTTTTGCCGACGGGACGGACTCGTGCATGCGGTTGAGGATCCGCAGGAACGTCGACTTGCCGCAGCCCGATGGCCCGATGAGTGCCGTCACCGTGCGTGCCGGCATCGTGAGCGACACCCGGTCGAGAACCTTGTTGGAGCCGAACCACGCGGAGACGTTGCACGCTTCGAGTTCTGCGGCCGAACCGCTCGGCTGCGTCGGCGGCACCAGGACATCGTTGAGCATTTGCGTCGGCGCGCTCACACAGACTCCCCACTCGATCGACTTGCCACGTGAAGGGGGAACATCCCGCCCCCGCGGTCATCACGATGCTCCGATGACAACGGAGCGAGGCGACCCTTCGACGGTGCGCGAGTGAACAAGGGACGAACAGCGCGCTCACGACGGGACTCATGTCGGTATGCGCCAGCTATGTCCCCCGGTTACCGAGCGCGGGCCGCCGTCACCACCGCCGGGCATGCGACACCATGAGGGGCGCGCCGATCTCGGCGTCGCGGACGGTGCGCAGGAACTGCGCCAATCCCTGCTCGCACCGGATCAATCGGTCGAAGCCGCGACCGGACACCACGACCAACTGACCCTCGCGGGTGAGTTGCCAGGCCCACTCGTTCGAGTTGGTCCGCCGCACGCTCGGTTGGAGGTCGTCGAGTGTGTTCTGCACGTCCTTCACCGCGATCCGGCACGTCTCCACGTCGGGGAAGGAATCGGCGCTGCGCCCGGTCTCGCGGTTGTTGCCGCTGAGCAGTCGCCACCGCACCGGTCCGGTCGCGATCCGCGAAAACAGCTGGATATGCCCGCCGGCCGGATTGGACGTCACCGTGCGCCCGCGCGTGCGGGCGGGTCGTATGCGCGCAGGGAGGTCGGCCCGAAGTGCCGCACCTCGCCGGCATCCGGATCACCGAGCCGAAGTCCGTCGAGAAACAGCGACAAGGTCCGCATGCAGTCGACGCGCCGGAGGAACGGGTGTGCGCCGTAGGCGACCGGCACCGAGTCCAGCAGCACCGTCCATGCCCACTGCCCGCGACCGGCGTCGAACTGCAACGCCCTCGTCGTTTCGTCCACCCGCTTGCACAGGACCCGCGCATCATCGCGACACTCGGCCGGCGAGGCGAAAGTGCCGGCTGAACGTCCGATCGGCCGGTTGTTCGCCGCGACGACGCGCCATCCGACGCGACCGGACTCGACCCCGTCACGTGCCGACGCAGCGTCCGAGATGTACTCGAAGCGCGCCCCGCGCCGTCCTGAGACCCGGCCCCCACCCATGCCCGCTCCCGTCTTGGCCGTCCGATCCGGATCGGCTGGGAGCAGATCACGTGATCACGGGAGCCAGGGCGTTACGAGAGGATGAACGACGAACGGGCTGCGCACACCAACTTCCTCAGAAACGGACAGCAAGGTCTAGTCGGACAGGTCGCGACTGGCAGTTTGATCAACTCGCGGTTGGTGTGCGTTTCTCACAGGGGACGCGCAGCGGACGCGAGTTGATCACGGCACTCCCAGGGGCGCTGCTCTCAGCAGGCGGTGAGGCGCGGCGCGAGGTCGGCGACGCGCCGTGTCAGTTCCTCGAAGGCCGCGTCGAATGCAGCCTCGGTGCCCTTCCGCACGGGGTCGGGTATCGACCAGTGCAGACCCTGGACGGCGCCGAGTTCCTCATGGGCGTTGTCGCACACGGTGATCACGAAGTCATCAGTCACTAGGACGTCGTCGAGGCACCGGGGTCGCAGGGCACGCAGCGGAACGTTGTGCCGGTGGGCGACGGCAACGGCGCCCGGATCGACCCGCCTTGCCGGATGGGTGCCCGCGGAGGCCGCCGGGATCTTGCTGGCTCGCCGCCAGAGTGCGGCCGCGAGTGGCGAGCGGGCCGAGTTCGCGGTGCAGACGAACACCACTCGGGAAGCGACTCTGACCGTTTCGGACCGTATCGCGTCAAGGGCGGATGGGACGAGTTGCAGGTAGGTGCGTCGGCGGTCCGCCTCGGACCGGACGCGAACGATCAGCCCCTCGTTCTCGAGGACGTTGACGTGATGGGCCAGCAGGTTCGACGGCGTCGCCAGCAGGGCCTGCAGCTCGCTCGGGGCGGCGTCGCCGAGGCTGAGCGTGTCGACGATCATGAGACGAGCCGGATCGGACAGAGCGGCATGTTTCGCCGCCCGCCGCTGCAAGTCGGTCCTTCGCTCAGCATTCATTGCCTCAATGTTGACTGAGCGACCTTGCTACGTCAAGCTGTCGGCGTGACCCGGACCTCGCCGCAGCCGCCTGACCATTCCGTGCCCGTGCTGGGGCGGCGGCTGTTCGCGGAGTTCCTCGGAACCGGGCTCCTCGTCGCGGTCGTGGTCGGCTCAGGCATCGCCGCCCA
>JAODNL010000158.1 GCA_025465405.1 Pseudonocardiales bacterium
GGCGTCACCTACGTCACCCAGCAGCAGCTGGACGCCTTGTACGTCGCGCCGTACCGGACGGCCGTGGCCGACGGAGTCGGGTCGGTCATGCCGTCGTACTCCAGCCTGCAGATCCTCGGCAAGGACAGTGCGCCGATCAAGATGCACGCCCGGGCCGACCAGATCACCGGCGTGCTGAAGGGCCAGCTGGGCTTCTCCGGCTTCGTGATCAGCGACTGGCAGGGCATCGACCAGATCGGCCCGAATTACACGAACGACGTGAAGATCGGCGTCAATGCCGGCATCGACATGATCATGGTGCCGTACCAGTATGCGACGTTCACCAGCGATCTGACCGCGCTCGTCGGTAGCGGCGACGTCACGACCGCCCGCGTCGACGACGCGGTGACACGGATCCTGCGGCAGAAGTTCGCCCTCGGGCTGTTCGACCACCCGTTCGCCGACCGCACGAACATGGGCACCATCGGGTCGGCCGCGCACCGGGCCGTGGCGCGGCAGGCGGCCGCGGAGTCCCAGGTGCTGCTCAAGAACGACCAGCACGTGCTGCCGCTGCGCAGCAACGCCAAGGTCTACGTCGCCGGCTCGAACGCCGACAACGTGGGCAACCAGACCGGCGGCTGGACGCTCACCTGGCAGGGCCAGTCCGGGGTGATCCCGGGCGGCACGTCGATCCTGCAGGGCATGCAGCAGGTCGCGCCGCAGGCCACGATCACCTACTCCAAGAACGCGTCGGCGAGCACGGCCGGCTACGACGTCGGCGTCGTGGTCGTGGGCGAGACGCCGTACGCGGAGGGAATCGGCGACGTGGGCAACGGGCACACCATGCAGCTGTCCGTGGCCGACCGGGACGCGGTCGACACCGTCTGCGCGGCGATGCGGTGCGTCGTGCTCGACGTGTCCGGACGGCCATTGGACATCACCGGCATCGTGCCGGAGGCGACCGGCGTCGTTGCGTCCTGGCTACCGGGTACCGAGGGCGCAGGTGTGGCCGACGTGCTCTTCGGCAAGCGGTCCTTCACCGGACGCCTGCCCGAGACCTGGGCCAAGGCCGAGAGCCAGCTGCCGATCAACGTCGGCGACAAGACCTACGACCCGCTCTACCCCTACGGGTGGGGGCTGCGCACCGACAGCGCACGGGTCAGGTTGCAGTCGCTGCGCGACCAGCTCGAGACGCAGCCGGGCACCCGATCCGCCGTCCGCGCGCTGAACGGCGTGCTGACCGCGGGCAACTGGAATGCCGACGGTTCCGTCCGCAAGGCCGGCCCGGTGCTGGACGGCCTCTCCGGCGCCGCGTCCGCGATGACCGGTAGCGGCTACTCGTTCGCGCAGCAGGACCAGGTCGTCTCGGTCGCGCGGGACTTGGCCCAGGCCGCCATCGTGGCCCGCGGAGCCGCCGCGATGAGCGCCACCGCGGCGCTCACGGCCGACGCGGAGCACGACGACCTCAGCGGGCAGCCGCGGCAGGCCGTCGCGCTGCTGACCCAGGCGCGCTCGGCGGCGCTGAAGGCCGGCTCGCCGGCCGGGCACGCTGCCCTGCGCTGAATCGCGGGGGTTTCTGGCCGGCCGGTGCCGTGGGATTGCCCGCGACACCGGCCGGCCGATAGCCTGCACTCGCCGTGGTGCTCGGGAATTCCGGTGTGAGACCGGAGCGGCCCTCGCCACTGTGAGCAGGCAAAGGCTCGATCCACTCGCCGTACGGCGAAGCCACTGGACGCGTGCGTCCGGGAAGGCGGATCGGCCGCTGGTCCGTCCAGCACCTGTGAGCCAGGAGACCGGCCACGGCACCGGTTAGACCTGTCCACGAGGTGCTGGAAGAGGAACTACATATGGCATTGACCGTCGAGGCCGCGCCGCGACTCGGCCGGCGCGAATGGCGCGAGATCGCCGTCGTCCTGGGCTTGATCGTCGTTCTGAACATCGTCGCCTGGACGGTGCTGGTGGGCCTGGTCGCCCCGCAGCATCTCAAGATCGGGACCAAGGTGTTCGGCCTCGGGCTCGGCGTCACCGCCTACACGCTGGGCATGCGGCACGCGTTCGACGCCGACCACATCGCCGCGATCGACAACACCACCCGCAAGCTGATGGCCGACGGCAAGCGGCCGGTGTCGGTGGGTTTCTGGTTCGCGCTCGGGCACTCGGCGGTGGTGGTGGTCCTGGCCGGCCTGGTCGCCAGCGGGGCGAAATTCGTCAGCAGCCTGAGCGGGAACTCCGACACCCATCAGATGCTGCGCGTGGTCGGCACCGGCACGTCGGGCCTGTTCCTCTACCTGATCGGCATCCTCAACCTGATCGCCCTCTTCGGCATCCTGCGCGTCTACCGGAGCGCGCGGGCCGAGGGATTCGACGCGCACGCTCTCGACGAGGCGCTCGACCGGCGAGGCGTCGTCACGCGCATCCTGCGCCCGCTGATGAACTCGGTGCGGCATCCCGCGCAGATGTTCCCGATCGGGCTGCTGTTCGGCGTCGGCTTCGACACCGCGACCGAGGTGACATTGCTGGTGCTCGCGGGCGCTGGCGCCGCCGGTGGCCTGCCCTGGTACGCGATCTTGGTGCTGCCGCTGCTGTTCACGGCCGGCATGAGCCTGTTCGACACGCTCGACGGCGCGTTCATGACCGTCGCGTACCACTGGGCGTTCGCGAATCCGGTGCGCAAGATCTACTACAACCTGACCATCACCGGACTTTCGGTGGCCGTGGCGTTGCTGGTCGGGACGATCGAGCTCGTCGGGGTCTTGCACGACCAGCTCCATACGGCCGACCCGATCACCACCTGGATCTCGGGGCTGAACCTGAACAACGTCGGTTTCATGATCGTCGGGTTGTTCGTCGTGGTGTGGGCGATCGCCATGGCGTACTGGAAGATCGGGCACGTCGAGCGGCGCTGGGCGACGAATCCGGAGTTCGGGGAATGACGGCCTTCCCGTTCAGCGCGGTCGTCGGCATGGACGACATGCGGCTGGCGTTGGTTCTGAACGCGATCTCGCCAGCCATCGGCGGCGTGTTGGTGCGCGGTGAGAAGGGGACGGCCAAGTCGACGGCGGTGCGCGGGCTCGCATCCGTACTGCCGCCGGTACGCGTCGTCGCCGGCTGCCGGTTCTCCTGCGATCCGGCCGACGCCGATCCGGACTGCCCCGACGGTCCGCACGCCGCCGACGGTCCTGTC
>JAODNL010000165.1 GCA_025465405.1 Pseudonocardiales bacterium
AGCCCGTCCAGTTGCGGGAACGTGGCGAAGAAATGTGCCGCGAGCTTCTCGAACGTCTGCGGGCGCTGGTCGAGTTCGTCGCGGAGTCCGTTACGCCAGTGGTAGATGGCGTCGTAGCCGCCCCACAAGATTCGGTTGTCGCGGCTCAGGCGGTAGTAGTGGAACTGGTTGGTCACGTCGCCGACGCCTTGCCGGTTCCGCCAGCCGATCGCTTCCAGTTGCTCCGCGGACAGCGGTTCGGTCATCAGCACGTAGTCGTAGACCGGGACGACGTAGGGCCGGGCCCGCCGCAGCAGCGAGCGGAAGGCGTTCGTCGCCAGCGCTACCTGGGCCGCCCGCACCGCGCCGTGCGGTGTGCGCAGCACCACGCCCGGGCCGTCACGGGCGAGCGAGACGACCGGGGTCTGCTCGACGATCCGGACGCCCGACCGCTCGCACGCGGACCGCAGTCCCCAGGCCAGCCGCGCCGGGTCGACCAGAGCCGTCCGCGCCTTGTGCCAGCTCGCGGCGAGGTAGGTCGGCGAGGCGAGCTCCGCGCGCGCCGCGTCGCCGTCGAGGAACTGCACGTCGTGGCCGAGCTCGCGCTCGAGCGCGATGTCTTCGTGCAACCACTCGACCTGATGTGCGTGCGTCGCGACCTGCAACTCACCGGTGCGCTCGAAGCCGCAGTCGATGCCGTGACGCGCCACCGCGGCCTCGATCGCGTCGAGGTTCTGCCGGCCAAGGCGGTCGAGCACTGCCAGCTCGGACGGGAAGCGCTGCCTGCCGTTCGCCAGCCCGTGCGTCAGGCTGGCCGCGCAGAACCCGCCGTTGCGACCGGATGCCGCCCAGCCGGCCGCTCGTCCCTCGATCAGGAGCACGTCGCGGGACGGGTCCGCCTCCTTCGCCAGCAGCGCCGTCCACAGCCCGGTGTAGCCCGCGCCGACCACGGCCAGGTCGCATCGCGTGTCACCCGCCAGCGGCGGCTCGAGATCCGGGGCGTCCGGCGAGTCGAGCCAGAACGATCCCGGATGCGCGTCGGCGAGTGCTCGGCGGGCGGAGGCGTTCACCCAGTCAGGTTTGCGATCTGAGCGGCCGCCCGTTCGCGATGCCTCTTGCCGAACCACCAGAATGCCAGGGCGATCGCGGTGAAGATCGCGAGCGGCACTGCCTCTGTTAGCAGGTACACCCACTTCTCGCTGGTATCCCAGCCCGTGGCGAGGTAGTTGCCGGCGAACCACGTGTCGCCCAGACCCGGGAAGAGCAATTCGACGGTGCAGAACAAGATGGCGACGGTCGAGATGATGGTGGTGAACGGCAGCCACGGACTGCGGTACGGGCGGTGGTCGTTGGGCCGGCGCCGGCGCAGTACCCACGCGGCCGGGAAGATGCCGAGATAAGAAATCAGAGTCGTCGAGATGGCCAGACTCAACGCCACGGTGAAGAACTTCGCAGCGCTGCCCGAGGTGATTTCGAGAACGGCGACGAAGATCGCCGTCGAGACGAAGCCCGAAAGCACATTCACCCGCACGGGCGTACCGAAGCGAGCCGAGAACTTGCCGAGCGCCTTCGGGCCGGCGCCGTCGTAGGACGAGACGGCAAGTGTCCGGTCCGATCCCATGATCCAGGTCAGGCCGGACGTGAAAGCGACGATCACGATCAGCGCGCCCATGATCCAGCCGATCGCCAGTCCCGCGCCGGTCAAGTGGGTCACGGCGGTTGACGTGCCGTCGCCGTTGTCCGTAACCGCGACTGAGCCGCCGAAGACGCTCATCGCCTGCTTGAGAGCGTCGGGAAACCCGAGGAGCCCGGTCGCCTGGCTCGCGGGCAGGACGACGAGGATCCCCAGCACCGGCAAGCCGTACAGAAGCGCCGTCGCGACGACCGACTTCGCGATGCCTGACGGGACGTCATCGGCGGCGTCGGTCATCTCCTCGGCGGCCGCGCTCGGCAACTCGAAACCGACGAGGCTGAAAAGGATCAACGGAACCAGCAGCACGAAGCTCGAGAAGCCCGGCTTGTAGTCGCCGAGGCTCGGACCGTGGAAGCCGTGCTTCGCGCCGTACATCAGCACGACCAGCGTGAAGAACCCCAGCAGCAAGAAGCGAGCGATCGCCCCAACCGTCGCAATCCACTTGCCTACCTTGAAGGACAGGATCGCGAAGAGCACGCCCAACCAGATGAACGGGATACCGAAGAGGTACGTCGACGCCTTCGAGAACGTGTGGTCGTCGCGGTACCAGAACACCGTGATGCCGGTGAGACCGGTTGCGACCAGCGTGCCGCCCATCCAGACCGGGTTGGTCACCCAGTAGAAGAAGTTGTTCACCGCACCGATGACGTGCCCGAACGCCATCCGCACCCACACGTACGGGCCGCCCTCGTCGGTGTAGGCCGCACCGAGTTCGGCGAGGATGAGCGCCGATGGCACCGCGAAGAACAGCACACTGAGGATCAGCCAGGTGAAACCGGCCCCGCCCACGGTGGCGAGGGTGCCGAGGCCGTCGATACCGACCAGGGTGCAGACGAGGAAGAAGAAGATGTCGGCCCGGCCGAAGTGCTTTTGCAGCTTCGCCTTCTCGGCCTGGACCTCAGCGGCGATGGCCAGGTCGTATGACGTCGGTGCAGGAGCGGACTCCACAGCCATGCGTTCTCCTCTGGACGGGCACGGGCGGGCGTTCTCGGTAGCATTACCGCCGGCTGTTTCCGGCGGATTACGTTGCTGAGATGATTGTTTACTACGGATTCGCTTGCCAAGCCAGCCCCTGAATGAGCAAAATCGTCGCGTGGCCCGTTCTGACCCGACCTCGCGAGGCGACCACGTCAACAACGCGATCATCGAGCAGCTGCAGCGGGACGGTCGGATGGCCTACTCGACGATCGCCAAGGCGGTCGGGCTCTCCGAGGCGGCGGTACGCCAGCGGGTCCAGAAACTCGTCGACAACGGGGTCATGCAGATCGTGGCGGTCACGGATCCGATGCAGGTCGGTTTCGCCCGCCAGGCCATGATCGGGATATCGGCCACCGGTGATATCGAGGCGATCGCCGCGAAGCTCGCCATGATCGACGAGGTCGACTACATCGTGGTCACCGCGGGATCCATCGACCTGCTGGTCGAAGTCGTGGTCGAGGACGACCAACATCTGCTCAGCCTCGTCAACGGCAGTATCCGCACGATCGACGGCATCACCCGCACCGAGACGTTCCTGTATCTCAAGCTCGTCAAGCAGACCTACAACTGGGGAGCACGCTGACATGACAACAACTCCCATTCGGACCGGCACGTCCGCTCAGACCTTCGACGCGGCGGCGCTGTCCGCGAGCGCGCACGAGCACCTGTGGATGCACTTCACGAGGATCTCGTCGTACGCGGACACCCCGGTGCCGACGATCGTGCGCGGCGAGGGCGCGCGGATCTTCGACGTGAACGGCAAAAGCTACCTCGACGGACTGGCCGGCCTGTTCGTGGTGCAGGCCGGCCACGGGCGGCAGGAGCTCGCTGAGGCCGCGTACAAGCAGGCGTCCGAGCTGGCGTTCTTCCCGATCTGGTCCTACGCCCACCCGCCGGCGATCCAGCTTGCCGACCGGCTGGCGTCGCATGCGCCGGGCGACCTGAACAAGGTCTTCTTCACCACCGGCGGCGGGGAAGCCGTCGAGACCGCGTGGAAGCTGGCGAAGCAGTACTACAAGCTGGTCGGCAAGCCGATGAAGCACAAGGTGATCAGTCGCTCGATCGCCTACCACGGCACGCCGCAGGGCGCGCTGTCGATCACCGGCATCCCCGATGCCAAGAAGTACTTCGAGCCGTTGGTGCCCGGCGCGCACAAGGTGCCGAACACGAACTTCTATCGCGCACCCGAGCACGGCGACGATCTGCAGGCCTTCGGCCGGTGGGCCGCCGACCAGATCGATCAGGCGATCGAGATGGAAGGCCCCGACACCGTCGCGTGCGTGTTCCTAGAGCCGGTGCAGAACTCCGGCGGCTGCTTCCCGCCGCCGCCCGGCTACTTCCAGCGGGTCCGGGAGATCTGCGACAAGCACGACGTGCTGCTGGTTTCCGATGAAGTGATCTGCGCGTTCGGCCGGCTGGGCCGGATGTTCGCGTGCGACAAGTTCGGCTACGTGCCGGACATCATCACCTGCGCCAAGGGCATGACCAGCGGTTACTCCCCCATCGGCGCCTGCATCATCAGCGACCGGTTGGCCGAGCCGTTCTGGTCGGGCAGCGACTACTTCCCACACGGATACACCTTCGGCGGGCACCCGGTGTCCGCTGCCGTGGCGATGGCCAACCTCGACATCTTCGAGCGCGAGGGGCTCAACGAGCACGTGCTGCAGAACGAGGGCGCGTTCCGCTCCACCCTGAACAAGCTCAACGTCCTGCCGATCGTGGGCGACGTCCGCGGCGACGGGTTCTTCTACGGGATCGAGGTGGTGAAGGACAAGGCGACCAAGGAGACCTTCGACGAGGACGAGTCCGAGCGGCTGCTGCGCGGCTTCCTGTCCAGGGCCCTCTTCGACGCGGGCCTGTACTGCCGAGCCGACGACCGCGGCGACCCGGTGGTGCAGCTCGCACCGCCGTTGATCGTGGGGCAGGCCGAGTTCGACGAGATGGAGCAGATCCTGCGCTCGGTGCTGACCGAGGCCTGGGCCCGGCTCTGACCGGGCTTTCGTCAGCGTACGTGGCCGGCGCGAACGTGCTCGAAGATCAGGTTCGTCTCGGTGAGCGCAACGTCCGGGTTGCCGCTGAGGTTCACGACGACGAAGTCCCGCAGGTTCTCCGTGCTCGACGCCGCGATGTGCACGAGAAAATCGTCGGCACCGCCCAGGAAGAACACGTTCAGGACCTCGGGCAGGGTAACGACCTTGGCGACGAACTCCCGGATGTGCCCGCGCGCGTGCGACTGCAGCCGGACGGCGATCATCGCCTGCAGCGGGCGGCCGAACGCCGCTGGCTCGATGTCGGCGTGGTAACCGCGGATGACCCCTCGCTCGCGCAGCGCCCGTACCCGCCCGAGACAGGTGGACGGCGCGATGCCGACGAGCGCGGCGAGTGCGTTGTTCGCGATCCTGGCGTCGTCGGCGAGCGCGCCGAGGATGCGCTGGTCGATGTCGTCGACGACTGGGCGAACAATGTTCGGCGGAGGCACCGCCCGCATGGGCGCTTTCGAATTTCTGGATGTCACAGCCCCAATCTAATGAATCATCGTCAGGTCTGTAGCGCGTTTGTGGCCCGATACTTCATCATCGGCAGAACATCGCCCAGGCTCGTGGAGGCACTCCCATGAAGGTCGGCATCCCGCGTGAGGTCAAGAACCACGAGTACCGCGTGGCAATCACCCCGTCGGGAGTGCACGAGCTCTTCCGCAGCGGACATCAGATCTATGTCGAGCGCGACGCCGGTGTCGGCTCATCCATCCCGAACGAGGACTACGTCGACGCCGGCGCCCGCATCCTCGAGACGGCCGATGACGTCTGGGCCGAAGCCGAGATGGTGCTCAAGGTGAAGGAGCCCGTCGCCGAGGAGTACCACCGCATGCGCAAGGACCAGGTGCTGTTCACCTACCTGCATCTGGCCGCGGACAAGAGCTGCACGGACGCGTTGCTGGCCGCGGGCACGACCGGCATCGCCTACGAGACCGTCCAGCTACCGGACGGCTCGCTGCCCTTGCTGGCGCCGATGTCGGAGGTTGCCGGACGCCTCGCGCCGCAGGTCGGCTCGTACCACCTGATGCGCCAGGGCGGCGGCCGCGGCACGCTCATGGGCGGTGTCCCCGGCGTCTACGCGGCGAAGGTCGTCGTGATCGGAGCGGGTGTCTCCGGACAGAACGCGGCGGCTATCGCGCTCGGCATGCAAGCCGAGGTGCTGCTGCTCGACAAGAACGTCGCCCGGCTTCGACAGATGGACGCGATCTATCTGGGTCATTGCCAGACCGTCGCCTCGAACGCCTACGAGATCGAGCGGGCGGTTCTGGACGCCGACCTGGTGATCGGCGCCGTGCTTATCCCCGGCGCCAAGGCGCCGATGTTGATCAGCAACGAGCTGGTGTCGCGAATGAAGCCGGGCTCGGTGCTCGTCGACATCTCCATCGACCAGGGCGGGTGCTTCGAGGACTCGCGGCCCACGACCCCCGCCAACCCGACCTACAGGGTGCACAACTCGGTCTTCTACTGCGTCGCCAACATGCCGGGCGCGGTGCCGCACACCTCGACCTACGCGCTGACCAACGTGACGCTGCCGTACGCCATCGAGCTGGCCAACCGCGGCTGGCGTGACGCCCTGCGCAGCGACCGGGCCCTCGCCCTGGGCCTGAACACCCACGAGGGCATGCTGACCAACGGCCCGGTGGCCGAAGCACACGGATACCAGGCCGTCGCACTGGACGAGGTGCTCGCGTAGTTGAGCGACTATCGCGGCCTGTCACTCTGGTTCGACACGGTGCCGGGCTCACTCGAGCCGCGGCCCGGGCTACCGGCAGACACGACGGTCGACGTCGCGATCGTCGGTGCCGGCTACACCGGACTGTGGACCGCGTACTACCTGCTCGGTGCCGATCCGACCCTGCGGGTGGCGTTGGTCGAGGCCGAGATCGCCGGCTTCGGCGCGTCCGGGCGTAACGGCGGCTGGTGCTCGGCGCTGTATCCGGTCGGCATCGCGACGCTCGCCCGCGAATCCGGACGCGACGCCGCGATCGCGCAGTACCGCGCCCTGCGCGATTCGGTCCCGGAGGTCGCGCGGGTCAGCGCGGCGGAGGGCATCGACGCGGACCTGGCGATGGGCGGCACGGTCGTGCTCGCGCGGTCACCGTCGCAGCTCGCGCGGGCACGTGCCGAAGCGGCCGAAGCGGCCGAGTACGGCCTCGACGAGGAACTGCTCGACGAGTCAGCGGCCCGGGCCAGGCTCGACGCCACCGGCGTGCTCGGTGCCACGTACACGCCGCACTGCGCCGCGATCCACCCGGCGAAACTGGTCCGCCGCCTGGCGGACGCCGTGGAGGACCGGGGCGCCCGGGTGTACGAACGCACCCGGGCCACCGGCATCGAGCCCGGCCTGGTTCGCACGTCGCGCGGCACGGTTCGGGCCGACGTCGTGGTGCGTGCAACCGAGGGGTACACCGCGCGGCTGCCCGGCCTGCGGCGCGCTCTTGCGCCGGTCTACTCGCTGATCATCGCCACCGAGCCGCTGCCTGACGCCACCTGGGAGGCGATCGGGCTGCGCGAGCGTGAAACGTTCAGCGACCACCGGCACTTGATCATCTACGGTCAGCGCACCGCGGATGGCCGGATGGTATTCGGCGGGCGCGGGGCGCCCTATCATCTCGCGTCCCGGATCCGGCCCGACTACGACCGCGTGCCGCGCGTGTTCGCGGAGCTCGAACGCAGCCTGGGCGAGCTGTTCCCGGTGCTGCGTGACGTGCCGATCACGCACCGTTGGGGCGGCCCCCTAGGCATCGCCCGCGACTGGCATGCCTCGGTCGGCCTCGACCCGAGCACCGGCCTGGCCTGGGCCGGCGGGTACGTCGGCGACGGCGTCTCCACCACGAACCTGGCCGGACGCACGCTGGCCGACCTGATCACGGGCCGGGACACCGATCTGACCACGCTGCCGTGGGTGGGGCACCGATCACGCAACTGGGAACCCGAGCCGCTGCGCTGGCTCGGCGCGAACGCCGGGCTGTCCGCGATGACCTGGGCCGACCACGCCGAGACACGGGGCAGCCGCCAGTCGCGCCTGGCATCAATGGTCAACGCCATGATGGGCCGATGAGCCTGCCGACAAGCCGTACCGAGATCACCCGGCTGCGGGAGAAGCGCCGCACGGATCGAGCCGCGCTCGACGCCCTGCTCGACAGCACGCGCGTCGGCCACTTCGCCCTGAGCAGCGCGGCCGGGCCGCGGGTCGTGCCCACCGCCGTCGTGCGCGACGGCGACCGGGTGCTCGCCCACGGCTCGACGGGTTCGCCCTGGATACAGGCACTCGCTGGGGGCGTGCCGACCTGCCTGGCCGTCACGGCGGTCGACGGTCTGGTCGTCGCCAGATCGGCCTTCGAGTCCTCGATCCACTATCGCAGCGCGGTGCTCTTCGGTACGTGCGCTGCCCTGACCGAGGCCGCCAAGCCGGCCGCTCTCGACCTGATCACCGAGGCGCTGCTGCCGGGCCGGGTCGCCGAACTGCGCCGACCGTCGGCGAAGGAACTGGCGGCGACACTCGTGCTGGCGATGCCGATTGCGGAATGGTCGGTGAAGGTCTCCGCGGGCTGGCCGGACGACCCGCCGGACGACGTCGCGGGCGACGCGTGGGCGGGCGTCCTGCCGATTCGTGGCGGATACGGCCAGCCACTCGCCGCGCCCGACCTGCGCGCGGGTATCCCGCTGCCGGCGTCAGTGGCCTCAGCGCTTGCGGCTGGGACGCCCCTGCTCTGAGTCGGGTGCGTTGTAACGCAGCCCGTCGAGTGCCATGGCCAGGATGCGTTCGATCTCGTCCGGTGTGGCGGTCTTGATCATCGTGACGCCGCTCACCAGACGGACGACGTCTGGGAACACGACATCGCGCCGGATCGAGCCGGCGTCCTGCGCCCGCCGGAACAACGGCTCGCCGGCCGTGAAGATCGCGTCGTGGCACTTGCGGAAGACCTCGGTCTGAAGGCCGACGGTAGCCATGATCTCGTCCGCGATCGCGCGCTTGGTGGCGACGTAACCAACGAAGCGGTTCAGCCAGCTGACCAGAGCGTCCCAGGGCTGCTGCTCCGCGAAGTCGGCGGCTGAGTTGCAGAGCGCCTCGACCTCCTCGACGTAGACGGCTTCGAGCAGGTCCTGCCGGGTCGGGAAGTGCCGGTACAGCGTGCCGATCCCGACGTCGGCGCGGCGCGCGATGTCCTCGAGCGAGGCCTGGGCGCCGGCATCTCCGAACGCCGCCCGGGCCGCCTCGATGAGCTTGTCGTAGTTGCGGCGGGCGTCAGCGCGCATCGGCCGGCGGGTGAGCGACGGCGTGGCGACGGTCGTTGTCGTCATCGAGTTGCGTCTCCGAATCGACTTGCGAAGCGGAGGGAGCCTCCGTATTGTTTTCGGAGGGCCCATCCGTTTAACCACATGCTACTCCCACCAGGAGTTAATCTCGTGCCAATCCAGACGTCATCCGACGCGGCTACCGCTGCACCCCGGACCCGGCGCCGCCTGCTCTCACACGGGCACCCCGGCCTGGTCCTCACCCTGATCCTCACCTGCCAGCTGATGGTCGTGCTCGACGCCACCATCGTGAACATCGCTTTGCACGACATCAGCTCGGCGTTGCATTTCTCCCCCGCCAACCTGTCCTGGGTCGTCAACGCCTACACCCTGACCTTCGGCGGCCTGCTCCTGCTGGGCGCCCGCGCCGGCGACATCCTGGGCCGCCGCCGCACCTTCCTCGCCGGAATCGCGCTGTTCAGCATCGCCTCGCTCGCCGGTGGCTTCGCGCAGACGCCCGGGCAGCTACTGGCCGCGCGGGCGGCGCAGGGAGTTGGTGGCGCGCTCGCGTCGCCCTCGGCGCTCGCCCTTCTGATGACGATGTTCCCGCAGGGCCGGGAGCGCACGCGCGCGATCGGTCTGTACACGGCCGTGTCGATCGGCGGCAGCGCGGTCGGCCTGATCGCCGGCGGCATGCTCTCGCAGTGGGCGTCCTGGCGCTGGGTGTTGTTCGTCAACGTCCCGATCGGTGTCATCGTCTTCGCCTTGTCGCGGCTCGTGCTGCCCGAGACACCACGCCGTCCAGGCCGCTTCGACCTGACCGGCGCCATCACCTCGACGCTCGGCATGGCCGCTCTCGTGTACGGGTTCGTGCACGCAGCCAGCAACGGCTGGAGCAACGTGGAGACCATCGCGTCCTTCGCGGGAGGCGTGGTCCTGCTCGCGGCATTCGTGCGCACCGAGCTGACCGCGTCGTCGCCGATCACGCCATTGCGCCTGTTCACCGACCGCAACCGCAGCGGCTCCTACGTCGCGCGTCTGCTGCTCGTCGCCGGAATGATGGGGATGTTCTTCTTCCTCACGCAGTTCCTGCGCGGTGTCCTGGGCTACAGCGACCTCAAGACCGGCTTCGCCTTCGTCCCTCTGACCGCAATCGTGTTCGTCGCCTCACAGTTGAGCGCCCGGGTGCTGGTCGAGCGCTTCGGCCCGCAACGGTTGATGATCGGCGGGATCACCCTGTCGACCACAGGCATGCTGTGGCTGACGCAGCTGTCGGCGAGCAGCGGCTACCTCTCGCTCGTCGGGCCGCTTCTGGTCTTCGGGATGGGCAACGGGCTGGCGTTCGTGCCGCTCACGACTGCCGCGCTCGACGGTGTCGAGCCGGCCGACGCCGGTGCGGCCTCGGGCCTGGTGAACGTCATGCAGCAGCTCGGCGGATCGCTCGGTCTGGCCGTGCTGGTGACGGTGTTCGGCACGGCGAGCAAGAACGCGACGGCGCACCCGAAGCCCGGGCAGACACCGGCTGAACTGGCTCGGCACGCCTTCGTCGTGGGCGCCGACCACGCGTTCTGGGCGGCGACGATCTTCCTCGCCGCCACCCTCGCGCTGGTCACGTTCGTGATCCGGCCGCCCCGGCCGGCCGCCGCGGACGAGCTCATCCAGGACGACGCGATCCTCGTCGAGGCTTAACCGCCGAGGACGTGCCCGTCGCAGAAGCCGAGCACGGTCTCGTACCAGATCTGCGCGTTGGCCGGCGAGAGCACCCAATGGTTCTCGCCGGTCAACTGCAGGAACCGGTGCGGCAGCTGCTCGGGCTCGCCGTCGAACCGGCTGACCAGGTCCCACCACAGCCGCAGGGCCTCGCTGATCGGCACTCGGTAGTCACGGTTGCCGTGGACGACCAGCATCGGGGTGCGGATCTTGTCTACGAAGTTGTTCGGCGAGTTCTCCGCGTACCACTCCGGATGATCAGCCGGCGTGCCGAACAGGCTGCTCTTCCAATGCGCACCGTCGGTGGTGGTGTGCTGCTGATCCAAGGCCCACAGCCCGGCGTGCGTGACGATCGCCGCGAAGCGGTCGGTGTGACCCGCGATCCAGTTCGTCAGGTAGCCACCGAAGGATCCGCCGAGGCAGGCCGTGCGAGCCGAGTCGATGTCGGGGCGTTCGACGACGTGATCGAGCAACGCCTCGAGGTCGCGCCAGACCAGGCCGGCCCGGTGCGGCCAGGCGCGCTCGATCCAGGACCGGCCGTATCCGGTGGACAGCGCCGGGTCCGGCATCAGCACGGCATAGCCACGGGCAACGGCCACCCACGGATTCCACCGCCAGTTCCACGAGTTGTAGGACATGAACGGGCCGCCGTGGATCCAGAGCATCAGCGGCACCGGGCCGGCTTGCCCGGACGGCGCGCACAACCAGCCACGCACGGTGGCACCGTCCAGCTGGGTCTCGACCTCGGAGAGGACCCCGGGGAGGGTCGGCGTGGCGGCCGGCGTCGAAAGCCGTTCGGGATCCTGGTCGGTCCGCGTGGCGTCGAGCCGCACCGGGGCCGGGGCAGAGTCGACCGTCGAGCGGAGCGCGTACACGTAGCGGCCGTCCGGCGACGGGCAGAGGCTGCCGTACGCGGCGTCGGCGGCCAGCCGGCGGCGCACCGCGCCGGTAGCCGGGTCGACGGCCAGCACGACGCCACGGCCGTGCCAGTCACCGGCCACGAACAGTGTCGCCGAATCGCGTGACCAGGCGAGCTCGTTCGGAAAGACGTCACCCAACTCGACCGTGACCGGCTCGGGCGTCCCGGCGACGGAGTAGACCTGTACGGCCAGGTCGAACGGCGTATCGAAGTCACCGTCGGTCATGCAGCGCAGAGCCAGCTGCCGGCCGTCCGGGGAAATCTGGAGCAGCTCGTACTGCCCGTCCGGATCGTCAGCAAGCACGGTGCGCTCGCCGGAATCGACGTCGATCACGCACGCGCCGCGCGGGAAAGCGCCACCGCGGACGCGCCGGCGCCAACTCGAGGCCAGCACCCGGCCGTCGGCGCTGAGGGAGTACTCCGCTTCACTCAGCGCGAAACCCGCGTCCGGGACGAGGTCTCGCGGTTCGGCTCGGTCGAGACCCGCGAGGTGCAGCAACCGGGGCGACTCGTCGCCGAGCTCATGGTCCCAGTACCGGATCGGCATGCCGGTATGCAGGATCGCGGTGATCTTGCGCTCCTTGCGGTCCGTGCGTCGCCGGGCATCGTCGACAGCGCCCGTCGAGTCGAGCAGCCGGCTGCCGGACAGGACGACCGCGCCCGTCTCCGAGGCGACGACCGGGCCGCCGACGCCGCCGGGGCTGCGCGCCACGACGCGTGGCTCGCCGGACTCCGGCAGCGCCCACAGGACCGCCTCGTCCTCCGCGTCACTTCCGTTCGTGCCCTCGGTATCGGGACGGGCCGAGACGAACAGCATCGAGCCGTCCGGCAGAAAGGCCGGCGCCGTCTCACCCTTCTCCGACCTGGTCAGCCGGCGCGGTGGGCCGCCGGCGAGGTCGATCTCCCACAGGGCGGAGCTGTATCGGGCGCCCTTCGCATCGGGCTGCTGGACGGTCGCGACCAGCCGGGCGCCGTCGAGGCTCAGCGCGAGCCCGGTCAGTCGCGGCACGGCGAGGAAGCTCGGGATGTCGGAATACAGTTGATCACTCACTCGCTCGACGCTAGCCCACCGGCCGATGCCGATAGCTGGCGCCGCAACTCGCTGACCAGCGTGTCGAGGCTGTTCGCGATACGGTCGCTCGCGTCGAGCAGCGCGCTCGCCGTCTCGACGCCGCCGGCTCGGCCCGGGTCCTCGGCCAGCACAGCGGCGAGCTGTTCCTGCGCTTCCCGCAACTTCGGCACGGGCCTCGGCGGCGTGCCGGTGCGCACGGAACGCTCGCACCGATCGAGCGCGTCGGCTGCTCGGCGCATCAGCTCATCGAACTCGGCCAGGCCGCCGGCCTCCCGCAGCGCCGGACGCAGCGCATCGATGCTGAGCATGGCGTGGACGAAGCGGTGTGTGTGCGCGAGCACGGCCTCGCCGAGCTCCACCTCCGCCTGGCCCGGTACCGGCTCGAACCGGGCGCGATCCACCGATGCCTGCGCATTCGTCCGGGCCAGCCGCGCCGCCGAACGGGCCTTCTGCAGGCGCGGCGGATCCCACGTCAGGTCGGCAACGGCGCCGGTGTAGGCGCGATAGGCGGCGAGCAAGTCACCGAGGCGGGCCGGGACGACTTCGCGCTCCCAGGTCGGCCAGACGAGCGTCGCGACCAGGGCGACGGCTCCGCCGATCAGCGTGTCGATCCCGCGCCGCACCACGGTCGTGTGCGGAGGGACGCCGGCCAGCGACAGCAAGACCACGACCAGTGCGGCGAGCGCCATGGCGCTCAGACCGAGGTTGCCGGGCCCGGCAAGGCGCATCCCGAAGAAGAACAGCGCGACCAGCGCGACCGAGTACCACCGGCCACCGGGCACCCAGTGCACCAGAACGGTCGCGATCAGCAGACCGATGATCGTCCCGACGACGCGCATGGACGAGCGCTGAAAGGTTGACGCAAAGTCCGGGCGCAGCACCACCATGATGGTCAGCGGTATCCAGTACCCGCGGTCGAAGCCGGCCAGCCGCACGACCAGGTCGGACACCGCCACGAGAACTCCGACGCGGACCGCGTGACGTAACACCGCCGAGCCCGGGGTGAGGTTGGCCCGCAGGGTGGCCATCGCGTCGCGCAGCCGGCGCAGTCCGTGCACGTCGTCGGGATCCTCGCCCTGCCGGCCCTCGCTGGCGCCGGTGCGCGCGGTGTCCAGCGCGGCCCGTAGCTGACCGGTCAGGTGACGCACCTGGGCCGCGGCCGCGCGCCTGGTGAGCTCGCTCCCGGCAGTCGCCGGGTCGCCGAGCAGCCCCAGGACGTCATGGGTGCGGGCCCGGACCGGGGCGAGGACGTCCTCTCTGACCTGCCGCCCTTCGACCAGTGCGGCCGCCACCTCGTCCAGCACGGTGGCGGTGTCCTCGAGCACCGACCGCACCGCGGCGGTCGCCGGCCCGGCATCCTCGCGGGCGAGACGCTCGACGTAGCCGCCGAGAACGAGCAACTGCCGGCGGATCCGTTCCGCCTCGTCCAGCAGAACGCGGTAGGCCTCGACGCTAGGACCGTGGTCGTGCCCGAGGCCGTAGAGCATCTGCCGGACGTCGGCAAGAGTCTCCCCCAGCGGCGGCCCGACGTCCGTGCCGGGCGGTTGCCGGGCCAGGTCGGCGAGCTTGCGGTACAGGCCGCCGAGCGCGCGGCGCTCCGGAAGGTGCCGGCGCAGCGGCCAGGCCGCAATCGCGAGCACGATCTGGATCGCTCCGCCGGCCAGGACCAGCAGGCCCACATGCACCGCGGCTGCGGGACGCTGCGCCTGGTGTCCGAGCACCAGCGCGGCGGCGGTGGCCGCGATGCCGACCTGTGCACCGCTCGGCCCGGCGGTCAGCAGCAGGCCGGCCACGAAGCCCACGACGAGCAGCAACAGGGCCGACGCGACATCGTTGCGCGACAGCGCGACCGCGAGCGTGCTCGTCACGGCCGCTGCGAACGCGGTCGCGGCCATTCGGAGCATCCGCAACCGGTACGGGCCCGGGCGGTCGGCGAACGCGGTCTGCAGCGCGCCGATCGTCGACGGCAGGCCGAGGGCCGTATTGCCCGCCAGAGCCCCGATCGCCAGTGGCAACGCGACGCCGACCGCGTTGCGCGCGGCGACGACCGGGTCGGACTGCGTGCGATCGAGGCGGGCCGCCTCGCGTAGCAGCTGGATCAGCGCGTGGCGGCGGCCCGCCGGCGCGGCGGCTCGGCTGGATGGGTTGGCGGTTGCCCGTCCAGCCGCCCGGTCAGCCACACGCCGAGCCTAGGACCGCGGCGTGCTCAGCCTGATGCGGCGAGCTGCCCGCAGGCGCCGTCGATGTCGCGACCGCGCGTGTCACGGACGGTGACGGCCACGCCGTGCCCCTGCAGCCGCCGGACGAACTCGCGCTCGACGTCCTTCGGCGAGGCGTCCCACTCGGAACCGGGCGTGGGGTTGAGCGGGATCAGGTTGACGTGCGCGAGGCGGTTGCTGAGCAGTTCGCCGAGCCGGTCGGCTCGCCACGGCTGGTCGTTGACGGCACGGATCATCGCGTACTCGATCGAATACCGTCGCCCGGTCCGGGCGGCGTACGCGTCGGCGGCCGCCAGCACCTCGGCGACCTTCCAGCGGGTGTTGACCGGAACGAGGGTGTCCCGCAGCTCGTCGTCCGGCGCGTGCAGCGATACCGCCAGCGTGACGTCGAGGTTCTCGTCGGCCAGCCGCCCGATGGCCGGGACCAGGCCGACCGTCGACACCGTGATCGACCGGCGCGACAGGCCAAGCCCCGACGGCGCGGGCTCGATCAGCCGCCGCAGCGCGGCGACCAGGCGTGGGTAGTTCGCCAGCGGCTCGCCCATGCCCATGAAGACCACGTTGGACAGCCGACCCGGCCCACCGCCGATCTCGCCGCGGGCCACGGCCCGAGCTGCCGCCGCGACCTGGTCGACGATCTCTCCCGTGGACAGGTTGCGCTTGAGCCCGCCCTGGCCAGTGGCACAGAACGGGCAGGCCATGCCGCACCCGGCCTGGCTGGATACGCACACCGTGATCCGCTCGGCGCGGTCCTTGCGGGCGGGGTATCGCATGAGCACGCTCTCGACGAGCGTCCCGTCGTGCAGCCGCCACAACGACTTGCGGGTGGTGCCGGCGTCGGTCTCGAGGTGACGTACCTCGGTGAGCAAGCGCGGCAGCAAGGCCCCGCCCAGCTGATCCCGTATGGCCGCGGGGACGTCGGTCATCGCGTCCGGATCGCTCTCGAGGCGCCCGAAGTAGTGCCGGCTGAGCTGGTCGGCGCGAAATGCGGGCAGCCCGAGCTCGGTCACGACCGCGCGACGGCCGGCCTCGTCGAGGTCGGCGAGGTGTCGCGGCGGAAGGGCACGGCGCGGCGCCTCGAACACGAGCGGCAGGGAGGTCATGACCGTTCGATTGTCCCACGAACACAACGGGCGACCTTGCCTAGATCAACCGTCGTCGCCCGCCCGGGCCGCTCGGTCGGCCTCGATCTGGGCCATCTCGTCGTCGGTCATCGCGAACGCGACCAGCCACGCGGCGTCGATGCGGACGTAGGTGATCTCGGTGGCCCACTCTTCCGGCGCCTGCCCGTACGTCGCGGCGAAGTGGTCGGTCACCATGTGGCGTTCCGGGCCGGCATCGAGCAGCCCGGCCCGGCCGTGGCAGAACATCCCGAACCCGTCGCGCGGGGTGAATGACGCGCTGATCGCCGGCCGCGCCCGCAGCTGGCGCGCCTTCGGTGAATCCGCCGCTGTCGTCCAGTACCAGTGCCCATGCAGGAAGTGGCCGTCCACCGCGGAGACCCGGGGCTCGCCACGCGCGGTGACCGTCGCGATGTTCAGCACAGCCGGGCTGGGCAACTCCGATACCAATCGCGGTGCCGAGATCTGCCGCTCCGGAGTCATGATCGACTTCAAGTGTTCCGACGCCCGCCCGAAACTCACGTCGAGCAGCCCCTGCAACGCGCTCAATTCCTCCGCCGTCTCCCACATGGGGTCAGCCTGGCACCGCACACCGACATCGTCAGGCGTCCTCGATGCCGCTGACCACCAGGTCCGCACGGTCCTGCGGTCGCTGGACGGCGATGTAGGCCTCCTCCGACGGGATCCAGTGCTCGAGCCATCGCGCCATCATCGGCGCGCCGTCGCGTGCGAGCGCTCGAGCCAGCCGCACGTCCCGCGGCGCCTCGACCCAGATCGTCAAACCCCACGGCACATCCACCTCCGTGCGAATCGCCGAGACTCCCTCGAGGACGACGATGCTGTCGGCTCGCACGTCGACCCATTCCCGGCCTTCGTCGCGATCCCAGTCCCAGACCTGGTAGCGCCCGCCACGGCCGGCCCGCAGCGGGCGGGCCAGTTGCTCGTCGAAGCGGTCCCAGTCCCAGGCCTGGAAGCGCGGGCCGGAGAAATCGTCCACGGACACGACGACCGCTCCCGCGATCGAGTCGGCGATACGCCGTGCCAGCGTCGACTTACCGGCGCCACCCGGACCGTCGACGCCGATCCATACCGGGCGCGACGGCGAGGCCGAGGCGATCCGCGCCGCCTCGGCGACGGCCTCGGCCTGGCTCACCCACCGCGGCACGTCAGACGGGCGCGAACCCGGACAGGACCAGGTACGCGACGGCGGCGCAGGGCAGCAGCGAGTCGAGCCGGTCCATGATGCCGCCGTGCCCGGGCAGCAGGTTGCCCATGTCTTTCAGGCCGAGGTCGCGTTTGATCATCGATTCGCCGAGGTCACCCAGCGTCGCGGTGACCACGATCGCCATCCCGAACAGCAGGCCCTTCCACCACGCCTCGTGGAACGTCAACGTCATGAACAGCACGCCGGCGACCGAGCAGAACGCCACTGAGCCGACGAAGCCCTCCCACGTCTTGCCCTTCGACACGATCGGCGCGAGCGGGTGCCGGCCGAACAGCACTCCGGTGGCGTAGCCCCCAGTGTCGCTGCAGACCACGGTCGCGATGAACGCGAGGATCCGTGCTGCGCCGTCGTCGGCGTGGACCGACAGGACGGCGAAGCCGGCCAGCGTCGGGAGGTACAGCAAGATCAGCGTCGACGCGGTGACATCGCGAAAGAACCCGGCTGCGCCGTCGGCGATGCGCCAGATCAGCACTCCGCACACGGTGACCAGCAACGCGACGACGAGCCCGTTGGGTCCGCGAGACCACGCCGCGGCCAGCATGGCCACCCCGCCGACGACGATCGGGCTGAGCGACGGGCGCACACCGGAGTGCCCGATCGCCTTCGTCAGCTCATAGCTGCCGTAGACGACCGCCAGTCCGATCAGGACGACGAAGCTCGGGCGGTAGACGAAGAGGCTCGCCAGGATCACGACACCCAATCCGACGCCGACGCCGATCGCGGCGGGCAGGTTGCGGCCGGCCCGGGAAGGCTTCGGTTCGCCCGCGGCACCGCCCGGCGGATCTGCGTCCGCGCCGTCGGCGCCATTCGGTGGCCGGCCGGCTACGCGTGACACGCGATGACCGCTACGCGTCGGCGCCGTCGCAGCCTGCTCGTCGCTCATCAAACCTCGAGCAGTTCGGCTTCCTTGGCCTTGACGAACTCGTCCACCAGGCCCGTGTACTTGCCGGTCAGCTTGTCCAGTTCGGCCTCGGCACGATGCACGTCGTCCTCGCCGACCTGACCGTCGCGTGCCAGCTTGTCCAGTGCGTCCTTTGCGTGGCGGCGGATCGAGCGGATCGACACCTTGCCGTCCTCGCCCTTGGCCTTGGCTACCTTGACCAGCTCGCGACGGCGCTCCTCGGTGAGCTGCGGGAAGATCACCCGGATGATCGAGCCGTCGTCGGTGGGGTTGACACCGAGGTCGCTGTCGCGGATGGCCTTCTCGATCCCGCCGAGCTGGGAGACGTCGTACGGCTTGATGATCGCCATCCGGGCTTCGGGAATCGTCACCGACGCCATCTGCGGGATGGGCGTGGGCGCCCCGTAGTAGTCGACGACCAGCCGGGCGAAGGCGCTCGGCGTCGCGCGCCCGGTGCGCAGGCCACCCAGCTCTTCGCGGGTGACGTGCACCGCCTTCTCCATCTTCTCCTCGGCTTCGAAGAGGGTCTCCTCGATCACGACAGGTCCTTTCGATGTGATCGTGCGCGATGTGCGGTGCTCAGCCGGCGTTCGTGACCAGCGTGCCGATCTTCTCACCGCGTACCACGCGCGCGATGTTTCCATCAGCGAGCTGAAAGACGATGATCGGCATCCCGTTGTCGCGGCACAGGCTGAACGCAGTGGCATCCGCGACGTCCAGGCCGCGGCGCAGCACCTCGTCGTAGCTGATCGAGTCGAACTTGACGGCATCGGGGACCTTGCGCGGATCGGCGTCATATACGCCGTCGACGCCGTTCTTGCCGAGCAGCAACACCTGACAGCCGATCTCGAGCGCGCGCTGCGCCGCGACGGTGTCGGTGGAGAAGTAGGGCAGCCCGGCGCCGGCGCCGAAGATGACGACGCGGCCCTTCTCGAGATGCCGCTCCGCCCGACGCGGGATGTAGGGCTCGGCCACCTGCCCCATCGTGATCGCGGTCTGCACGCGGGTCGGCACGCCTTCCTTTTCCAGGAAGTCCTGCAGGGCAAGGCAGTTCAGCACGGTGCCCAGCATTCCCATGTAGTCGGCACGGTCACGGTCCATGCCGCGCTGGCTGAGCTCGGCACCGCGGAAGAAGTTGCCACCGCCGACCACGATCGCGACCTGCGTCCCGGCCCGCACGACCTCGGCCACCTGCCGCGCGATCGACTGGACGACGTCAGGGTCGACACCGACCCGGCCGCCGCCGAACACCTCGCCGGAGAGCTTCAGCAACACCCGCCGGTACACAGCAGGCGATTGAGGGGCCACCGACCTCGACTCGGTCATGATGGCGGCCCCTCTCGTCGCGGTACGTCGGACTGAACCCTAGCGGCTGTGCAATCAGCCCTGGCCGACCTCGAAGTGCGCGAACTTCGTGACGGTGACACCGGCGTCGTCGAGCACTGCCTTGACGGTTTTCTTCTGCTCGCGTACCGACTCCTGCTCGAGCAGGACGTTGTCGGCGAAGAACGCGTTCAACCGTCCCTCGACGATCTTCGGCAGCGCCGCGTCGGGCTTGCCCTCGGCGCGCGACTTCTCCTCGAGGACGCGCCGCTCGTTCTCGACCACGTCAGCCGGAACCTCGTCGCGGGTCAGGTACTTCGCACGCAACGCGGCGACCTGCATGGCCGCCCCCCGAGCCGCCTCGGCGTCGTCACCCTCGAATTGCACGAGGACTCCGACCTGCGGCGGCAGGTCCGAGGCCTTGCGGTGCAGGTAGGTCGCGACCTTGCCCTCCAGCTTCACCGCGCGGCGCAGCTCCAGCTTCTCGCCGATGACCGCGGCCAGCGCATCGACGCTCTCGGCGACGGTCTTGCCGTCCTTCAAGGTCTCGCGGCGCAGGCTCTCCACGTCGGTGGCTGTCGACCCCGCGAAGTGCGCCACGATGTCGCTGGCCAGCGTCTGCATCTGCTCGTTCTTCGCGACGAAGTCGGTCTCGGACGCGAGTTCGATCATCGCGCCCTCGGCCGCTGCGACCAGACCGTTCGAAGCGGTGCGGTCGTCGCGCTTGGCCACCTTCGCCTCGCCCCGGACCCGCAGGACCTCGACAGCGCGTTCGAGGTCGCCGTCAGCCTCCTCGAGAGCCCTCTTGCTGTCCATCATCCCCGCGCCGGTGGCGTCGCGGAGCCTCTTCACGTCAGCGGCGGATACGTTCGCCATAACTCGTCATTCCCCTGTATCGATAGATGTGTCAGGTGGTGGCAGTGGCCGGTGGCTCGGTCGAGCCGGACGGCTGTAGCAGGTCGCGCTCCCACTCCGGCATCGGCTCGTCCGCAGCCAGCTGGCCGGGCTGCCCGTCGACCAGCGGCTTCTCGTCACGGCCGGCATTCGCGGCGGCGGCCGCGCGGGCGACCAGACCCTCGGCAACGGCGTCGGCGATCACCCGGGTCAGCAGCGCAGCGCTACGGATCGCGTCGTCGTTGCCCGGAATCTTGTAGTCCACCTCGTCCGGGTCGCAGTTGGTGTCCAGAATCGCGATGACCGGGATACCGAGCTTGTGCGCCTCGCCGACGGCGATGTGCTCCTTCTTGGTGTCGACGATCCAGACCGCACTCGGGACGCGGCTCATCTCGCGGATGCCGCCGAGCGTGCGCTCGAGCTTGACCTTCTCGCGAGTCATGATGAGCTGTTCCTTCTTGGTGCTCGTGCCTTCCCAGCCGGCCTGCTCCATCGCCTCGAGTTCCTTGAGACGCTGCAGCCGCTTGTAGACGGTCTGGAAGTTGGTGAGCATGCCGCCCAGCCACCGCTGGTTGACGTAGGGCATGCCGACCCGGGTGGCCTGCTCGGCGATGGCTTCCTGAGCCTGCTTCTTCGTGCCGATGAACAGCACGCTGCCGCCGTGGGCGACGGTCTCCTTGACGAACTCGTACGCGCGGTCGACGTAGGACAGCGTCTGCTGCAGGTCGATGATGTAGATGCCGTTGCGTTCGGTGAAGATGAACCGCTTCATCTTCGGATTCCAGCGGCGGGTCTGATGCCCGAAGTGCACGCCGGAATCCAGCATTTCCTTCATGGTGACGACGGCCATGCCGGTCGTCCTCCTCGTTGTTCGTGCATGCCTGAGCCATTGGCCCGCGGCATGCGGCCTCGGTTGTCGCCGACGGGCCGGGTGGTCCGTCTGCCCTGGTGCCCGGTGTCGCGGTCAGGGGCCGGACCGGCTCACAAGAGCCGGGATGGACCGAGGCTGGCCGCCTACCCTCCGCATCAGCGGTGGGCGGGCACGCGAAGTCAGCCCACTCGCGCGGGCTGCTGCCCTCAGTCTAGCCGCTGCCGGTCAGAGCATTCACCAGCTAGCCCAGCAGGCCGTCGCGACGGGCTAGCCCAGCAGGCCGTCGCGACGGGCTACGCCAGCAGGCCGTCGCGACGGGCGAGGGCGGCGGCCTCCGTGCGGCTGCCGACGTCCAGCTTGGCCAGGATGTTCGACACGTGCACGCTGACCGTCTTCTCGCTGATGTAGAGCTGCTGGGCGATCTGCCGGTTGGTGCGCCCCTCCACCAGCAGCGCCAGCACACCGCGCTCCCGGCTGGTGAGCGCGTCGGACCCGCCGGCCGAACGGACCGGTGCGGCGCTCAATCCGAGCGCGCGAATCTCGTCCAGCAGCGGCTCGGCCCGGAGCTGACGGGCGACCTCGCGGGCCAGGCTCGCCTGCTCGGCGGCCTCGGCGCCACGTCCGGCGGCCCGCAGGACCGCGGCCAGCCGCGCTCGGCTTCGCTCCAGTTCCACGACGTTGCCGTATTGGAATCCCGCGACCGCTTGCTGCCAGGCCGCCACGTGCTCGTCCTCGCCCGGCGGATCCACGCCCGCCAGCCAGCGCAGCCGGGCCCATTCGGCTTCGAGCCGGGCCAGCCATGCACGTCCTTCGACGCCGAGCTTGCGGCCTTCCGGCAGCCCGTGCTCGAGGCTGTGGCGGGCATCGGCGAGCAGGACCGCGCCCCGATCGACGAGCGCGGCCCGCTCGGACTGGGATGCCTTCGAGACCGCGCTCGACAGCACGGCCAGTCCCTGCGCGGATAGTCGCAAGCGCGCCAGGAACCACGGGTTCTGCCACAGCACGGTCAACGTGGCGACGAGTTCCTCGAGCAGCGCGAGCGCGTCGTCGACCTGCCCGTCGACCTCGTACAGCTCCAGGGCGGCACCCACTGAATACAGCGCAACCCGGCTTTCGCGGTCCCACCAGGCGCGCAGCACGGGCAGGAGGTCCAGCACGCCGCGATCACCGCGAGCGGCCCTGACCGCCAGTCCGGTGGCGGCGTACAGGGCCTCGGCGTGCGACGTCACCGGCTCACCCGTGACGTCGAGAGTGCGCAGCGCCGCGTCCCAATCACCGCGCACGTACTGGATCAAGCCGGTCATCGCGCGGGCATCCATGCCGAACGCCGTCCACGGCCGGCCGATCTCGCGGGCCCGCTGTGCGGCGAGCTCGTAGGACGCCTGTGACAGCGCCAGGTCGCCGTGCTCGTAATACAGGCTGCCGAGGTTGTAGCGCGTCCGAAGTTCGGCGGCGGCCTCGCCGGCCGCCCGGGCCTCGTCGGCGAGCGCCCGCAGCCGACCGGCCGCCTCGTCGGGCTTGTCGGCGCGCATCTCCAGCATCGCCAGCGTGATCTCGGCGTCGGCCGACGCCCGCGGAGTACCCATCGCCTCGGCCGTCGCGATCGCCTCGCGGGCCCAGCGCTCGGCGTCGATGTCGCGGCCCATGATCAGGCAGGCACGCGCGTGCAATGCCACGAGGCGAGTCCGGAAGGCATCCGGCGGCTCGGCCGGGACGAGCCGCACCGCCTCGGTGGTAGCCCGGAGGGCCTCGTCGTCGCCCTCGCCGGCAACCGCGGCCACCGCGTAGGCGTAGAGCAGTCGGGCGCGGGCAGAGTCGGGCAGGTCGGGCGGCGCAGTGTCGAGGGCCTCGCGAGCCAGCCGCATGCCCCGGTGGAACCGTCCGGCCGCGACCGCGGCGTCGACCACCGCGAGCACGAGGGGCGCCGGATCGGCGGGTGCGGACGCCACTGTCGGGGCGAGTTCCAGCGCGGTCTGGTAATGGTTCAGGGCTTCCTGCGGCGCGGCCACCGCCATGGCCTCGTCGCCGGCGCGGACACTGGCCTCGAACGCGGTAGCGAGATCGTGCGAGGCCCGTGCATGCCGAGCGAGCTCCGCCGCGCTGCCGTCGTCGCGCTTGGCCAGCACGGCCGCGTACGCCGAGTGGATGCGAACCCGCTCGCCGGGCAACAGGTCGTCGTACACCGCCTCGGCGAGCAGGGCATGCCGGAACGTGTAGCCGCGGCCGCTCGGTGTCGACTCGAGGATGTGCGCATCGACGGCGTCACGGAGGGCTGCGTCCAGGGTGCTGCCCGGCAGGTCGAGGACCGACGCGAGCGTGTCGTGCGTGACCCGTCGGCCGCCGACAGCGGCGACGCGAACGACCTCGCGTGCCTCGTCGGACAGCCGGTCCAGGCGCACGAGCAACAGGTCGGCGAGCTGCCACGGCAGGTGCTCGGCGTCCGCGCACTGCTCTGCCGCCGCCACCAGTTCCTCGGCGAAGAACGCGTTCCCGTCGGCGCGGGTGACGATGCTGCGCACATCCGGTTCGGCCATCGGCGCGCTGTGCAACGAGCGCACGAGGGCGCGGACCTCGTCTGACCCGAGCGGCTCGAGGTGCAGCCGCTCGACATTCGGCAGGCGAGACCACTCGGCGAGGGCCGGTCGCAGCGGGTGCCGGCGATGCAGGTCGTCGCTGCGGAAGCTGACCACGATCGCGACACGCTCGATGCTCAACCGGGTGAACAGGAATCCGAGCAGATCACGCGTTGCCTGGTCGGCCCAATGCACGTCCTCGACGACGAGCAGCACGGGCTGCTCGTCGGTCGGAAAGGCGAGCGCGCCCATGACCGACTCGAACAGCTCGCCACGGTCGACCCGGTCCTCCTGCGCCCGGTCGGCGGATGTGCGCCGCGGAAGCAGCCTCGCGATGGCCGGGTGCGCAGCGAGCAGCTGCTGGGTGTGATCAGGGCGCTCGGCGGCGAAGCGCCCGAACGCCTCGGTGAAGGGCAGGTAGGGCGGTGGTGCATCGCCCAGGTCGACGCAGTGCCCGATCAGGCTGAGGACGCCGCGCTCGTTCGCGGCCGTGACCAGTTCGCCGAGCAGCCGGGTCTTGCCGACTCCGGCGTCGCCGTCGAGGACGACGACCGACGGTGTGCCCGCGCTCGCGTGATCGACGGCCGCGAGCAGCGTCACGAGCTCGGCGTCGCGGCCGACGAGAGGGGTCACGGAGCGGGGCACCCCGCCATCTTGTCGCGTCCTACCGACAGCGTCGATCAGCTTTGCGCGATCGCGCCGCCGGCGCGACGACGCCGCCAGTGCCACCGGTGCGCGGCGGGTCGCACGTGACGACCATCGCGGGCGAGCCGGCCGTGACGATAGGCGAGCTCGGCGCGCATGGCGTCGGGGTTGAGGTCGGTCAAGTCGTACATCGTGGGCTCCTCGGATCCAGGGTTCGTATGCTGCACGCTGCCCGCCTGAGGAGGCTGCAGGCATCGGAAGAAGTCCCTATCCGCGACGGCGGTCGTGCACCTTAGTGCGGCTTGCGGCCGCCCCGGCGGTGGCGCCACCGTTGCGCGGGGACGGCGCCGATGCGGCGGTAGTCACGGGTGGCGAGTGCGATTCGGTACGTGGCCTCGTCGGCTAACTGATCCGGCTGTGCGCGGGTCGACTGGGGCATGGTCGGCTCCTCTCGTGCTCAGGAATGACGCTCGCCGCCTGAGGACGGCGTCCGCATCGGTGGAATTGCGTATTTCCGCGCCGGCAGGGCCTGTCAAGGCCTGTGGACAGACGGCTGATCGCGTCCACAGACGCCGTCCAGAGCTGGCGCGCCGGCGACCGAGCCGTCAGCGTCGCTGCCATGTCCCGTACCGCCGTTCTTGCCGGTTGCGCCGGCCTGCTGGTCGTCGCGCCGACCGGCTCCCTGCGTGCTTCCCTGCCAGCGGCAGATGTCGTGCAATCGGCGCCCGTCTCGCCCGTTGCTGTTACGTACTCGCCTCCGGTGGGCGGGCACCTCGTGGTCGTGCATCCCTTCTTCGCACCGCCGTCGCCCTACGCCGCTGGGCATCGCGGCGTCGACCTGCGCACGTCCACCGGCACCGTGGTGCTCGCCGCGGGCGCGGGAACGGTCGGCTTCGCGCGGCCGGTGGCGGGTCGTGGCGTTCTCGTCGTCTGGCACGCGGACGGGATCAGTACCGAGTACGAACCGGTCACACCATCCGTCGACACGGGTGCCGCGGTGGCCCGAGGCCAGCCGATCGCCCGGATACTCGGAACACATGGCGGTTGCCGGCCCGGCGGCTGCCTGCACTGGGGCGCACGGCGCGCCGATGCCTACCTCGATCCGATGGCGCTGCTGCGGCCGCTCGGCCCAGTACGCCTGCTCCCCTGGAGCGCCGCTTTCCCGACCGTCGCCTCAGGCGCGGCGATGTGCTCAAGCCCGGGGATGGGCGCGGGTGTAGATCTGGCGCAGCCGCTCGACCGAGACGTGGGTGTAGATCTGCGTCGTGGCCAGGCTCGCGTGCCCGAGCAGTTCTTGGACCGACCGGAGGTCGGCGCCACCCTCGAGCAGATGTGTAGCCGCGGAGTGCCGCAACCCGTGGGGACCCAGATCCGGAGCACCGGGCACGGCCGCGACCCGCCGGTGCACGATGGTGCGGACCGCGCGCTGGTCGAGCCGGCCGCCGCGGGCGCCGAGCAGCAACGCGGCGCCGCTGCCCGTCCTGGCCAGCTCGGGACGTCCGAGGCGTAGCCAGTCGTCCAGGGCGCGCTCGGCCGGCACGCCGAACGGGACGGTGCGCTCCTTTGCGCCCTTGCCGAGGACGCGCAGCACCCGCCGGTCTCTGTCGACGTCGTCGATGTCCAGGCCGACGAGTTCGGAGACCCGGATGCCGGCGGCGTACAGCAATTCGACGACAAGACGGTCCCGGGTCCCGGTCGGCGTCGAGGTGTCGCCAGCATCCATCACAGCGGTCGCCTCCTCGGTGCGCAGGACCGGCGGCAGGGCGCGGTGGGCGCGGGGGCTGGCGAGCAACTGCCCTGGGTCGGTCGTGCTGAATCCGGTGCGACGAGCCCAGGCCGTGAACGTGCGCAGCGACGCCGAGCGGCGGGCCAGCGTGCTGCGCGCGACCCCTCCCCTGCGCTGCATCGCGAGCCAGCCGCGCAGCGTGGCCAGGTCGATGTCCGAAACCGACCCACCGCCGAGGCGCTGTAGATGATCGAGGAATGCGACGAGATCCCCGATGTAGGCGCGCACCGTGTGCGCCGAGCGGTTCAGTTCGAGCCGGAGGTACCGCTCGTACGCCTCGACAGCGTCGGCGAGTCCCGGCGACAACGAGGCGCGCGTCGCGCCGAGGTCGACCCGGCCCTCTGTCCCGCGTGCGGCACTCACCCGTTGACCGTGCGGTAACCGCGCCGCCCGGTCAAGCCGCCACGCGCAGGCGCGATCGGTCAAGCCGCCGCACGCGCCGCCCGGTCAAGCCGCCACGCACGGGCGCGTTCGGTCAGGCCGGCACGCGCGCCGCCCGGTCAAGCCGCCACGTGCGGGCGCGTTCGGTCAAGCCGCCACGCACAGGCGCGTTCGGTCAGGCCGCCGCACGCGCCCGCCCGGTCAAGCCGCCACGCATGGGCGCGTTCGGTCGTAACTCACCGGCCGCGGTTGCGATCGGTCGCCGGTCGCGGGGCACGTCCGGTCCGCAGCCGCCCGGCGATGCGGTAGCCGGCGTCGGTGGCCTCAACGAGGCTGGCCAGTTCCAGCACGGGCAGCGCTCGGATCACCTCGAGGGTGCTGACGCCGCTGCGTAGCGCGATCTCGTCCGGGCCGGCGGGTCGACGGGCCGCCAAGCCGTCGAACACCCGACGCGCGACCGGGTCGAGCGCATCGAGTTCGGCCCGCACATCCGAATCGGCCGCCGGCGTCGATGGCGAGCCCGCGCTTGCCTCGCCTATCCCGCCCACCACGGTGAGCACGTCATCGACGCA
>JAODNL010000198.1 GCA_025465405.1 Pseudonocardiales bacterium
CCAATCACGCAACCGAGCGGCGGTGTTGGCTTCCGCAATCTCCCATGCCGCCCAGTCCGAGACTGCGGGGTAGAGGATCTTGCCGAGGCGGACCTGGTCATCCAGGGCACGCATAAGCTCCTCGACCGGAGTGAGGACGTCGCGGGCGTGCACCCAATACAGGTCGATGTGGTCGGTCCGCAGTCGACGCAGGCTCGCCTCGATCGAGGCGACTATCTTCTTGCGGTGGTTGCCGGCACTGTTGGGATCAGCCGGGTCGGTCTGGTTGGTGAACTTGGTGGCGAGCACGAACCGGTCGCGGCGGCCTTTGAGCAGCTCGCCGAGGAGGGTTTCCGACGTCCCGTTGGTGTAGACGTCGGCGGTGTCGATGACATTGCCGCCAGCGTCAGCGAACAGGTCCAGCATCCTCGCGCTGACATCTGCCGACGCCCCCCAGCCCCAGTCTTCGCCGAAGGTCATGGTGCCCAGGGCGACCTCCGAGATCCGCACGCCGGTCTTACCCATAAGCCTGTAACGCACGAGATTCCCTCACTTCTTCGAATAGCAGGATCAGCGACCAAGGTGGTCACAGGTTCTCAGCGGCTCTGTTTGACTCGCAGTAACCACGACACCGCATCTCACGCCCTAGTGGGAGTCCCCGCTCAAACGGGTTCTGACAGAACCTCCCTCGCCGACATGCTCCGGCCGTAGCGTTGAAGCCATGGACAACCGAAGCGAGGTCCGTGAATTCCTGGCCTCCCGACGCGCCAGGATCAACCCTGGGCAGGCCGGGCTACCCGTCTCCGGTGGCAACCGGCGCGTGCCGGGTCTGCGCCGTGGAGAACTCGCCACCCTCGCCGGGGTCAGCGTCGAGTACTACACCCGCATCGAGCGAGGCAACCTGGGCGGGGTCTCAGACACAGTCCTGCACGCGATCGCCGGCGCCCTTCAACTCGACGACGCCGAACGAGCACACCTATTCGACCTCGCGCACGCAACCGGCTCGGGGACTACCCGCCGCCGCCGGCCCACACAACAACACATCCGCCCGAGCGTGCAGCGGATCCTCGACGCGATGACGAATGTCCCGGCGATCGTGGAAAACGGCCGACTCGACATCCTCGCGGCGAACCGCCTCGGCTACGCCCTCTACTCCGACATCTTCGCCAAGCCGCAGCGGCCGGCAAACCACATCCGATTCGTCTTCCTCGACCCCCGCTCACACGACTTCTACCCCGACTGGGAGAGCTCAGCGCACGATGCCGTCGCGGTGCTGCGCGCCGAAGCCGGACACAACCCATACGACCAGGCGGTCACCAACCTCATCGGCGAACTGTCCACCCGCAGCGACGAGTTCCGCACCCGCTGGGCCGCGCACAACGTGCGCCAGCACCGCACCGGGACAAAGCGGTTGCACCACCCCGTCGTCGGTGACCTCGAACTGGCGTTGGAGAAGCTGGACGTCAGCGCCGACCCCGGCTTGATCCTGCTGGCCTACAGCGCCGAACCGGGCTCGCCGTCACACGACGCGCTGAGCCTGCTTGCAAGCTGGGCCGCAACCCTCGACCAAGAGCAAGCCTTCCCCGCCGCCGACCAAATGACGATCCCGCCGCCCGACCGGCCGGAAGCCTGAGCCGCTGACTGGAGTAACGACGGAACCGGCAGGGAAGGGCTTCGCAGCACCATTCAGGCGTGAGAGTGCGGTTGTGTCCGACTCTGATTCATTCATCAGTGCGGTCGGCGGGTGATAACCCCAGCCGCTCAGACGGAGTTCCCTTACTCGGACAGCGGGAGGAGCGTGCGTTTCTCTCGCGTCAGTGATGGCTCTCGCTGAACCACTGCAGTCCAAGTCAGGTCGCGGACTGCGCAGCGTTCTGGCGATCGGCGATTCGGGTCAGCAGATCCAGCAGGAGGATCCGCTGCTCGGGGTCCACACCGTCCAGTGCGCGCGCCTCGGCGGCATCTCGGGCGGTGGCGAACTTGGCGTACACGCGTCGGCCCGCCGGTGTGATCTGAGGAATCCGGACCCGGCGATCGGCCGGATCGACCGTCCGCACGACCAGCTGCTGCTGCTCCAAGCGGTCGAGCACGCTGATCAGCGTCGTCTTGTCGACGCATACCATCCGGCTCAGTTCGAGCTGGGTGCGCTGCTCACCGTCATCGAGCACGGCGAGCACGAGCCAGTCGCGCACGTCGTTGAGACCCATCTCGACGGCCGCGCGGTCAAGATCGACTGTCATTCGGTCGACCGCAGCGTGGAGCAGGAAGGTCAGATCGGCCGGCCGGAACAGCGCCGAGCAGGGCCCGGTGGCCGGCTCGGTCGCTGTTGCTGTTGCCTGGCGAGCGCCCATGACTCGCATGCTAGCCGCAGATCGAACTATCGTCAAACGTCGGATTAGTGAATATCGGATCGTCTTGACTCGGACGATCTGAGTTCGTAGCGTGTGATTTGCCTTCGAGGAATGTCGAACCGATCAGCCAAAGGACCCCGCTATGACCACGAGCCATACCGATCCGTACGTCGCCGTTGACCCGCGTCGCTGGCTGGCGTTGGGCGTCATCGCCGTCGCCCAGCTGATAGTGGTGCTCGATGCGAGCATCGTAAACATCGCCCTGCCGTCGGCCCAGCACTCCCTGCACATCTCCAACGCCAACCGGCAATGGGTGGTCACCGCGTACGCGCTCGCGTTCGGCGGACTGCTGCTGCTCGGCGGCCGAATAGCTGACTTCATCGGGCGCAAGCGCGCATTTGTCATCGGCCTGATCGGCTTCGGGGTGGCATCGGCGATCGGCGGCATCGCGCAGAATCAGGGCGAGCTGTTCGCCGCCCGAGGTCTGCAGGGCGCCTTCGCGGCGTTGATGGCGCCGGCCGCGCTCTCGCTGATCACGATCACCTTCACCGCGCCGCGCGAGCGAGCCAAGGCCTTCGCGGTCTACGGAGGCATCTCCGGCGGCGGCGCGGCGCTCGGGCTGATCCTCGGTGGCGTGCTCACCGAGTACGCGTCTTGGCGGTGGACCCTGCTGGTCAACACCCCCATCGCCATCGCAACCGCCATCGCGGCTCTGCTCGTGGTTCGCGAGAGCCGCGCAGAGGGCAAGCCGCACTACGACATCCCCGGTGTGATCACCAGCACGCTCGGCCTCGTCGCTCTGGTGTATGGCTTCACCAAGGCCAACGAGAGCGGCTGGTCGGCCAGCAGCACCGTCGTCCTCCTAGCCGCCGCCGTCGTCCTGCTCGTCGCGTTCGTCGTGATCGAGAGGAACACCGCCGAGCCGCTGCTGCCGCCACGAGTGTTCACCGAACGCAACCGTGCCGGTGCTTTCCTGGTCTCGCTGCTGATCGGGCTGGCGCTGTTCGGCATGTTCTTGTTCCTCGTCTATTACATGCAGGGCACGTTGCACTATTCGGCCTTGAAGTCCGGGCTGGCTTTCCTGCCCTTCAGTGCCGGCATCGTGGTGGCGGCCGGTCTGGCCAGCGGGCTACTCCCGCGCATCGGGCCCCGTCCACTCATGGCCGGTGGCACTGCCGCGGCGGCGGTGGGCATGGCCCTGTTCACCCAGATCAAGGTCGATTCCAGCTTCACCGTGCATGTGCTCCCGGCCGAGATCGTGATGAGCCTCGGCATGGGATTTGCGTTCGTCGCTCTGTCGAGCACCGCGCTCATCGGCGTCGCTGATCGGGACGCGGGCGTAGCCAGTGCTCTTGTCAACACCACTCAGCAGGTCGGCGGCTCGCTTGGGACCGCGCTACTCAACACCATCGCCGCATCGGCAACCGTCCACTACATCACCACTCACGGCGCGGGCAGCGGCTCTGCAGCAGCAGTGCACGGCTACACCGTTGCGTTCACCTGGGGCCTCGGCGCGCTCATCCTCGCCACCGTCCTGTCGCTCGTGCTGGTGACCAAACAGAGCCGCCCGGCATCCAGCGACAACGCCAACGGCACCGCCAGCGATGAGACTGCCCTCGAGCACGCCGAAGAGCTTGGAGCCATCCTCTAGTCGGCTCCTCGCCGCCCCGATCGGCTGATTCGTGGCAACGTCGACAGCTGATCGGGGCACAGCGCGGCTGCTCCGAGTAACCGCGGAGCGTCTGTGCTCGGCATAGTCGATACGGGTGCCGCGCCGAGACGGATGTGGCGGCCGCCGGTTGGCGTCGTCCAACCGGCGGCCGCCAACCGTCAGCGGGCCACCAGTGCTGCGACGCCGACGTCGACACCGCGGCCGAGGTGATCAATCGCTGTCTCGTCCCGCGCGGCGTGATCGCCTAGAACGCAATCCGCTATTCGCTCGAGGTCGGTGGCTACGCGGCAACCGAATGGGGGATGGCGCCTGACGGCGCCGCTGCGGCCGTCGAGCATCACTGTCAGACGGGGTTACCGCTTCGCTCGGCGGTGCGGGACGCGGCGTGCCGGTTCGCTGACGCGGGTGTTCCCCTCCGGGCTGGCGAGCTGGCGCTCCAGGTCGGCGAACGCATCGACGATCTCGGAGGCTTCGAATGCACGGTTGCGTCGGCCTACCGTGATTTGTGTCAGGATCCCCGCTTCGACCAGTCTGCCGATGGCCTCGTTTGTCTGCGGGAAGCTGCGTCCGATCAACTCGGACGCGCTGTTCACGGAGACGACGGGTGCGCCGAGCAGCGCGCCCAAGAGCCGGTCTGTCGCGGACTGGGCGCGCACACGTCCCACGCGATCGCGCCAATTCAGTTCGATCGCCTGCGCGCGCGTCTCGAACGATGCCGCGTCATCGACCGCCCGGCGGCATGCCGCTGCGAAGCGGCCCAGCCAGAGGTTGAGTCCGTCCTGCGCCGTGCGCGATGTGGCGGCACCTCGGTATCGGGTTGCCGCTAGTCCCGTGACGTAGTCGCGTGCCCACGTCGCGAGGATGAGCGACACCGGGGGGAGTACCCGTAGCGCGAGACCGCGACGCCGCAGCACGAGATGGATCAGCGCCCGGCCGGTTCTGCCGTTGCCGTCGACGAAGGGGTGGATGGTCTCGAACTGCGCATGGGCGATTGCCGCCTGCGCGACCGCGGGCAGGTCGTCGCCGTTGCAGAACGCGCAGAGGTCATCGAGCAGTCCTTCGACCAGCTCGTGCGGCGGTGGGACGAAGTCTGCCGCGCAGGGGTTGTAGTCGCTTCCGCCGATCCAGTTCTGTTGGGTGCGGATCTTCCCGGCCTGGGCCTGCAGCCGGGTGCCGCTCAAGAGTCGACGATGGAAGGCCAGGAGTTGGTCGACGGTGAGGTCATCGCCGGGCGCGATCCCGTGGACCGCCTGCGACATCGCGTCGATGTTCGCGAGCACCTCAGACGCCGTGACGTCGCTCGGTTGTTCTCCAAGCTGCGTCGCCGCCTCAGCCCGCAGCAGCCGGCGCGCACCGATCTCGAGGCCCTCGATGCGCGACGAGGCAACCGACTCGGCGCGCAGGAGGATGCGCGCTAGCGCCTCGGTGTCGCTCAGCGACAAGGCCTCCGCGTCAAAGCGCGCGATCGCGGCCGCTGCCTCGGCGATGTCCGCCGCGACCTCGCCCTGCAGCGTGATCGCACGTCCGACAAGCAGGTCAGGCACGTACGCTTCGTACTCGCACGGTTGGCCGTCGTGCCGTGAAGGCGCAGCCAGATCTGGCTGCCAGCGACGTCGGATAACCCTTGCCATGCGTCCTCCTTGTTAAGGGTTATGCTACTACCCTAAATAAGTTGCGTGGGTATTAAGGGTTACGCGGGCCACGGCTCGGGCGCTGCGCCGGCCCTACGCCTGATCCGCTTCTCGTACGCCCCGATCCATAACGCGACACGAGCGGACGACGAGTCAGGGGCTTTCAACCGGCGTGCCAGAAAGTCCTCGAAAGAAATCCGGGAGGCGGTGTCGGATCCGGGCAGAGGCGTTCGTAGCAGGGGTGAGCGGCCGCCCACGAGGAGCGCCCCCGAGGAGAAGGAAACTGCGATCATGAGACTGACGATCAACATGCAGGTCGCCGTCGATGGAGTGGTGCATGAAAACGGCAGATGGGCCAGGCCGCTGTTCGACAGCGAGGCGATGACGTACGTCGACCAGACGTACCAGAAGGCCGACGCGTTCCTGTTCGGCCAGCGGACCTACGAACTCTTCGCCGCCTATTGGGGCGTGCGCGACGATCTGGATAACCCCATCGTCGGTGCCTTGAACACAACGCCGAAGTACGTCGCATCGAACACGCTCACCGAACCGCGCTGGGCGGACACGACCGTCCTCTCCGGTGACCTCGCGGCGGCCATCGGCGAGCTGAAGGCCCGGCCGGGAGGCGAGCTGCAGGTGCACGGCAGCAGCACCCTGACCCGGTGGTTACTCGAGAACGACCTCGTCGACGAGATGAATCTGCTCATCG
>JAODNL010000204.1 GCA_025465405.1 Pseudonocardiales bacterium
TAGGGCAGGGTCACGACGTCGAAGCTGCTGGGACGGCGGTCGATGGTGACGCGGAAGCCGTCAACGGTGACGTCCACCTCCGCTCCTGCGCGCACCAGCTTGTCCAGGGCGATCTCGAGGTGGGCGGCGTTCGCGCCGCGGACCCGCACATCTCCGCGCGTGGCCACCGCCGCCATCGCCCAGGTGCCGGCGACGATGCGGTCGGCGACCGCGTCATGCGAGGTGGGTCGGAGCGACTCGACGCCGGAGATCTCCAGCGTCGACGAGCCGATCCCGCCGATCTCGGCGCCCATCGAGACGAGCATCTGGCACAGGTCGACGATCTCCGGCTCGCGGGCCGCGTTGTCGATGACCGTGGTGCCCTTCGCGAGTGTGGCCGCGGTGAGGATGTTCTCGGTCGCGCCGACGCTGGGGAAGTCCAGCCAGATCGACGCGCCGCGCAGGTCGGACGCCTCGGCCACCACGTAGCCGTGCTCGACGTGCACTTCGGCGCCCATCCGCTCCAGGCCGGCGAAGTGCATGTCCAGCGGCCGCGAGCCGATGGCGTCTCCCCCGGGCAGCGCGACCTTGGCTCGGCCGGTCCGGGCCAGCAGCGGGCCGAGGACGCAGATCGATCCACGGATCTTGCGCACCAGCTCGTACGGAGCCTCCCAGTCGGGCTGATCCGGAACGACGATCCGGACCCGGTCGGTCGCGCCGGCCGCGGACTCCCGCACCTCGCAGCCGAGGCGTTCGAGCAGGGCGTGCATGATCGACACGTCCGAGATGGCCGGCAAGTTGCCGAGCGTGGTCTCGCCGGGCGCAAGCAGCGCCGCCGCCATGAGCTTCAGCACGCTGTTCTTGGCACCGACGACCTCTACCTCGCCCGCCAGGCGCGCCCCGCCGGTCACTCTCAGCACCTGCACCGACCCAGGCTATCGTCCGGGCATGGCCGTTCATCTCACCCGTATCTACACCCGGACCGGCGACGACGGGAGCACTGCGCTCGGGGACATGTCCCGCACAGCCAAGACCGACCCGCGGGTGGGCGGCTATGCCGACTGCGACGAGACGAACGCCGCGATCGGCACGGCGCTCGCGCTGGGCGCCCTACCTGAGCGGATCGCCGAGGTGCTGGCGGCCATCCAGAACGACCTGTTCGACGTGGGCGCGGACCTCTGCACGCCCGTGGTGCCGGATCCGAAGTACCCGCCGCTGCGGGTGACGCCCGGCTACGTGACGCGCCTGGAGAGCTGGTGCGACCAGTTCAACGAGGACCTGCCGAAGCTGGACAGCTTCATCCTGCCGGGCGGGACCGCGGGCGCCGCGCTGCTGCACCAGGCGCGGACGGTCGCCCGGCGGGCGGAGCGCAGTGCGTGGCTGCTGTACGAAAGCGACCCCGACCGCACCAACCGCGAGGCGCTGCTCTACCTGAACCGGCTGTCGGACCTGCTGTTCATCCTGGCGCGGGTCGCCAACCCGGAGGGCGACGTGCTGTGGAAGCCCGGCGGCGAGCGCTGAGGTTCAGCATCGGCGCGTCGGACGTAAGCCGAGCGGAACGCAGACAGCTTCAGCTCATGGGCGCGGATGCCTCTAGCCACGAGACGAAACCGGTGAACGCGCCCTCGCCGAAGGCCAGCGTGGCCGAGCCGTCGCCGGCCCGACACTCGACGACGATCGCGTTCGCCGGGAGCGACCCGAGCTCCGACGGCAAGGGTCTGCGATGCGTGAGGATGCGCAGCCCGGCGCGGTCGAGCACCTTCGTGGGCTTGGTGCCTATCCCGATCGCGCGATACCAGCGAAACTCGCCGCCCGCGTAGCGGGCAATGCCGTAGATCCAGCGGTTGCCGCGGACGCGGACGGCCACCGGCAGGCCGCCGGCAACGCGCAACATGTACCGCTGCCGGGCCAGCACCGCGGCCGCAACGAGCACGACCAGAACAGCCGCACACACCGCAACGACATCGACGGCATGCACGGCTGGCCTTCAGCTATCCGCGCGGATCAGACCGATTCGCCGGCAGCTCGCAGGCGGGCCAGCGCACGATTGCGTGCCGCTACCCCCTCCGGTCCGGTATCCGGGTCGGCTCGGTCGAGGGCGGCGCGCGCCCGGGCGGTGTCGATGTCCTCGGCGGCCTCGGCCATCTCGGCGAGTACCGAGACGCCCTCCTGACGCACCGAGAGGAAGCCGCCGTGCACGGCGACGCGCAGCTCCGGCCCGTCAGCGCGTTCGATCCGCACCACCCAACCTGACTCGAGTGCACCCAGCAGCGGGGTGTGACCGGGCAGGACGCCGATCTCGCCCTCGGTCGTGCGCGCGTAGACGGCGGTGGCCTCACCAGACCAGAGCGCGCGCTCGACCGAGACGAGCTCGACGTGCATGGTTGCGGCCACTACTCGTCCCGAAGCTCGTGCGCCTTGCGCTCGAGGTCCTCGATGCCGCCGCACATGAAGAACGCCTGCTCCGGGTAGCTGTCGAAGTCACCCGCGGCGAGCCGCTTGAACGCCTCGACGGTCTCCTCGACCGGGACGAACGAGCCCTCGACGCCGGTGAACTGCTTGGCCACGAACGTGTTCTGCGAGAGGAACCGCTCGATCCGCCGCGCCCGGCCGACGATGATCTTGTCTTCCTCGGACAGCTCGTCGATACCGAGGATGGCGATGATGTCCTGAAGCTCCTTGTACCGCTGCAGGATCTGCTTGGTGCGCTGCGCGACGTCGTAGTGATCCTGGCCGACGTAGCGCGCGTCCAGGATGCGTGAGGTCGAGTCCAGCGGGTCGACGGCCGGGTAGATGCCCTTTTCCGAGATCGGGCGGGACAGCACGGTCGTGGCGTCGAGGTGGGCGAAGGTCGTGTGCGGCGCGGGGTCGGTGATGTCGTCGGCGGGCACATAGATCGCCTGCATGGAGGTGATCGAGTGACCGCGCGTCGAGGTGATCCGCTCCTGCAGCTGCCCCATCTCGTCGGCCAGTGTCGGCTGGTAGCCGACAGCCGAGGGCATGCGACCGAGCAGCGTCGAGACCTCCGAACCGGCCTGCGTGAACCGGAAGATGTTGTCGATGAACAGCAGCACGTCCTGCTTCTGCACGTCGCGGAAGTACTCCGCCATCGTGAGCGCGGACAACGCCACGCGGAGGCGCGTGCCCGGCGGCTCGTCCATCTGCCCGAACACGAGGGCGGTCTTGTCGATGACGCGCGTCTCGGTCATCTCGTGGATGAGGTCGTTGCCCTCGCGGGTCCGCTCGCCGACACCCGCGAACACCGAAACACCACCGAACTCCTCGGCGACGCGGTAGATCATCTCCTGGATGAGCACCGTCTTGCCGACGCCGGCGCCGCCGAACAGGCCGATCTTGCCGCCGACGACGTACGGCGTGAGCAGGTCGATGACCTTGATGCCCGTCGCGAACATCTCGGTCTTGCTCTCGAGCTGGTCGAACGGCGGGGGCTCCCGGTGGATCGACCACCGCTCCTTGATGTCGAGCTCGTCGACGGAGACGTCGAGCGGCTGACCCAGCGCGTTGAACACGTGGCCCTTCGTCACGTCACCGACCGGCACGGTGATCGGTGAGCCCGTGTCGGTGACCTCGGCGCCCCGCACCAGGCCGTCCGTCGGCTGCAGCGCGATGGCGCGGACCATGTCGTCGCCGATGTGCTGGGCGACCTCCAGGGTCAGCGTCTTCGACAGCTCGCCGAGCGAGATCTCGGTCGTCAGGGCGTTGTAGATGGCCGGAATGGAGTTGCGGCCGAACTCGACGTCGACCACGGGGCCGATGACACGCACGACCCGCCCGGTGGTGGCGCCGACTGTTGCGGCGTCAGCTTCGCTGTCGAACAGAGTGGTCATTGGTCGTCACTTCCTGCTGCGGCAAGGGCGTCGGCGCCGCCGACGATCTCGCTGATTTCCTGGGTGATCTCCGCCTGGCGTGCTTGGTTGGCCAGCCGGGTGTAGGTCGTGATCAGGTCGGTGGCATTGTCGCTCGCCGACTTCATGGCGCGCCGCCGGGCCGCGGACTCCGACGCCGCCGACTCGAGCAATGCCGAGAAGATACGCGCGCTGATGTAGCGCGGCAGCAGCGCGTCGATGAGCTGCTCGGGCTCGGGTTCGAACTCGTACGACGGCTGCGGCTCGTTCTCAGCCGCCTCCACATCGTCTTTCTCGACGCCCTCGGTCGCACCCTTGACCGGCGATACGAGAACGGGCGTGGGGGTCTGCGTCACGGAGTTCATGAACCTCGTGTAGACGACGTACAGCTCGTCGATGCCGGCCTGGCCGCCTGACTCGTTCGCCGACGTGGCGGTCAGGGCGGCGACCACCGTCTCGGTCGCGGCCCGGGCGTCGGCGAAGTTCGGCTGCTCCGAGAACCCTGTCCAGGTGCCGGCCAGCCGGATGTGCCGGAAGTTGTAGTAGGCCGCGCCCTTGCGGCCGACGACGTACCGGACAACTTCCTTGCCGTCGCGCTGCAATCGATCGGCGAGCTCGTTCGCGCGCTTGATCACGTTGACGTTGTAGCCACCGGCGAGCCCGCGGTCGCTGGTGATGACCAGGATGCCGGCCCGCCGCGGCGACTCGACGCCGGTAAGCATCGGGTGCTGCAGCGAGGCGTTGTTGCCCAGCGCTGCGAGTGCGCGGGTGAGCTCCTCGGCGTACGGCCGCGCAGCCGTCATCC
>JAODNL010000262.1 GCA_025465405.1 Pseudonocardiales bacterium
GTCGTGCCACCGAGGCCGGCAGAGCCGGCTGCGCCCGGGGCTACACCGTTCGCGGCGGCATTGGCGGTGTACGTCAGCGTGCCGGTGAAGCCGGCGCCCGACGAGGTTTTCGCAACACCGGTCAGACCCAGGTTCTGGGCGTTGATGACGCTGTTCGGGTTGCCCCCGCCGTCGCTCAGGTTGGTTGCGATGGCCGAGACCGTCCAGGCCAGGTTGCCGGAGCGGGTGTCGGTCACGACGATGTTCTGGAACGGCTTGGAGCCGGTCAGAACGGTCGAGGTGGGGTCCAGCACCAGCGTGCCGAGGTCGAGCGGAGCGGACGCGGTGTAGGGCGTGTTGATGACGAGCGTGCCGACCGGAATCGTTGCCGTCACGTTCTGCGTGTCGGTGCAGACCGAGCCGGGCTGCGCACACGCGCCGACCAGCGGGGCCTGGGTGAGGAAGGCCTGCGGCGACGACTGCGACACGGCGAACTGGGTGAGGTCCGTCGGTGTGAACTTCGCGACCACCGAGTGTCCGCCGGCCGTGAAACCGGTCGGGAGGTCGAGCACGTAGGTGCCGGTCGGGCCCGCGGTGACGGTGCCCGGTATGGCGGTCGCAGACGCGTTGTCGTAGAACGCGACCGTACCCGAGCCGTTGGGCGTGGTGCCCGGACCGGTGACGGTTGCAGTCAGCGTCGCGGCACTACCTGCGGTGAGGTAGCCACCACTGACCGCCAGTGTCGTCGCGGTAGCTGTCGCGGCGGGGTTCACCGTGGCGGTGAACGTGCCGGTCGAGCTGCCGTAGGTTGCCGTGTCGGTCGGGGTGAAGACCGCCGACAGAGCGTGCGAGCCCTGGGTCAGGGTGCTCGTCGTGGTGGACGCGGTACCGGCGGAGACTGCCGCCGGGCTACCGATGTTGGTGGCGCCGTCCATGAACTGCACCGAGCCGGCAGCGGCGGCCGGTGCGACCGTCGCGGTCAGCGTGACAGTGTTGCCGACCGTCGAGGGGTTCGGCGTCGCCGCGAGAGTCGTCGTGGTGGACGTGACGACCGCCGGAAAGACCTGGGTCCAGGTGCCCGCAGCTGCGTCGAACTGGATGTCGGTCGCCCAGAACGGCTTGGCCAGAGTGCCGTTACCAACGCCCGCGCCGGAGTCCTTCAGCCGGATCTGCACGATGTTCGCGTAGCCCGGTGTCGTGTCCAGCGTGGTGGTGCCGAGCAGCGCCGAAAGGTTCGCTTCGGTCGACTGCGCCTGGTTCACCGGACGGCGCGCACCGAAGCCGTTGATCGGAGCCGGTGCGGTGGTGTTCGGGAAGTTCGTCGAGGCCGAGCCGGTCGACTGGAACCATGTCGTCGAGTCGGGCTTCGTGTGGTCCGGGAACGCGAACGTCGTGGACGCCTTGGTCGTGCCGGTACGCGTCGCGTCGCTCGAGGCCACCGCGTAGTCGAACAGGTGGCTCAGGTTGTTGCCGCTCGTGATCACGTTTCCGGATGCGTCGTAGAACGTGATGCTTCCGTTGGATGCGTTGGGGTCGGGCTCGAAGGCTGGTGTGGCTGCCGAAGCAGAGGTGGCGCCCAGGAGGACCCCACCTCCGGCGAACGCCAGGACGATTGCCCCGGCGATCGCTGCCTTTATTGCTCTCATTCGCTTGTTACCTTTCAGGTTGTGGAGGGTGTTGCCGTGGGGCGGGTGTCTGGGCACCCGCCCCACGTCGTGCATCTACTTGCAGCGGTGAGCTAGCAGGTCACGGACCCGATGCGGTGTAGGCGTAAGCCGGGGTGATGCCCGATGCCGAGATCGCCGCCTGAGCGGCGGCCGTGGCGAAGTACGGCGCCCCGCCGGGGCCGTAGGTCGTGGTTCCGACCGTCACGCATCCGGTCGTGTGACCGGCGCCCGAGCACGGGTTGTAGAACATCGTGCGGACCCAGTTCAGCGCGCTTCCGGGCTGGAACGGCGTCGTGCTGGCGATGTCCGCGTGCCGGAAGTACATGAACAGGTTGCGCGTGATGTTGAACAGCGTGCCCGAAGACGGCGTGCCGGTGTTCCAGAACTTCACGTTCGGGGCCAGCGTCGCCGCCGCGCCGACGCAGCCGGCCGGCGTGGTCGACTCCGCCGGCGAGAACGGGCAGCTCGGGTCGGTGAAGAAGCCACCGACACCATTCGCCGCGCCCGTCGACAACTTGCCCTGGAACAGGTTCAAGCGGCCGCCGGACATCGGCTCGATGGCGTTGCTGGGATCGCCGGACGAATCGATCGCCTCGGGATCGTTCTCCTCGACGTTCGTGACGCAGCTACCAGGGGTGGGGACGCCGATCGCGCTGAGGAACGAGGAACGAGTGCCTGATCCAACCTGGGGCAGCAGCGGCTTGATGGTGGCCGTCGAGGTGCCTCCGACGGCGGTCCACGTGGTCGCCGTGCAGTTGTAGATGGACGTGAGCTGCGCTGTCGACAGCGCGACCGCGTTCGTGGTCGAGGAACTCAGGATCGCGAGCGGGTCCGTGCCGACGGTGATGCTGTCGAACAGTACGTTCGACCCGCGAGCTGACGACGCACGGGAGAAGTCGACGTACCCCTTACCGTTGCCGGCGGCGTCGGTGTCCTGCTTGAGCAGGTTATAACCGGCGCCCGAGCCGTTGGGCCGCTGGACGGGGCTCGTTCCCGCACGCAGAATGATGGTCGGGTTCAGCGTGCACGGCGCATCGGCGTGCGTGGCGTTCGCATTGCCGGTGCCAGCGGTGCCGCCGGTGCCGGGGGCACAGCTCGGACCGAGGCCCTGCGGGCTGTAGGCGAGCCGAGTGTTCGCATCCGCCGTTGCGTCGACACTGATGAACTTGTTGGCGTTACCGAGTGAGTTGTAGCCGCCGTTACCGGTGAAGTCACCGTCGGCAACGAAGTCCCCCAG
>JAODNL010000287.1 GCA_025465405.1 Pseudonocardiales bacterium
CCTCGCGGGCAGCAGTGACATCGATCGTGAAATCCTCGGCCCGGCGGCCGACCACCCACGCCGTGTGGGTGTCGCGCGCGTACTCCGGGTACATCGAGTAGGTCGGCGCGAACGACACAGCCGTACGGCCGGGACCGCCGAACGCGAGCAGCAACTGCTGCATGACCTCGTTCGATCCGTTGGCGGCCCAGACGTTCTGGACTCCCAACCCGCTGGCACCGTCGCCGTTGAGGTATGCGGCCAGATCCGCGCGCAGCGCCACGACCTCGCGATCCGGGTAGCGGTTGAGCGTCCGGGCGGTCTCGGCGACGGCTTTGGCCACGTCGTCGACGACGGCCTCGCTGGGCGGGTACGGGTTCTCGTTGACGTTCAGCGCGACCCGCACGTGGAGTTGCGGCGCGCCGTAGGGCTGCACGCCCCGCAGTTCGTCACGCAGCGGCAGGTCGTCACGGTTCACGACTGGAACCGAACCGAGACCGCGGCCCCGTGCGCCGGCAGGTCCTCGGCCTCGGCGAGCGCGAGGACGTGCGGTGCCGCGTCGAGCAGTGCGGCCCGGCTGTACTCGACCAGGTGCACGCCTTTGAGGAACGACTGGACGGACAGCCCGGACGCGTGCCGGGCCGTGCAACCGGTCGGCAGCACGTGATTGGAGCCCGCGCAGTAGTCGCCGAGCGACACCGGCGCGTGCGGGCCGACGAAAACACAGCCCGCATTGCGCACCCGCTCGGCCCACCGCCGCGCGTCCGTAGTGATCACCTCGAGGTGTTCGGCGGCATACGCGTCGACGACGGCGAGCCCTTGTTCGAGATCGCGCACCAGCACGGTCGCGGACTGCTGCCCGGACAGTGCCGCCCGGATCCGCTCGACATGTTTGGTCAGCCCGACCTGCCGCTCGACCTCCACATCCACCGCATCGGCCAAAGCGGCGGAGTCCGTGACGAGCACGGACGCCGCGAGCGTGTCGTGCTCGGCCTGACTGATCAGGTCGGCGGCGACATGTACCGGATCGGCCGTGGCGTCGGCAAGAACCGCGATCTCGGTCGGCCCGGCCTCCGCGTCGATGCCGACGATGCCACGCACCAGCCGCTTGGCCGCCGCGACATAGACGTTCCCGGGGCCTGTGATGACGTCGACCGGCTCGATGCCGGCGCTCAGATCTCCATAGGCCGCAAGCGCGATCGCCTGTGCCCCACCGACCGCGTACACCTCGGCGACGCCGAGCAGCGCGCAGGCGGCGAGGATCGCAGGGTGCGGCGAGCCGCCGAACTCCTTCTGCGCCGGCGAGAACACCGCGATCGACTCGACGCCGGCCACCTGCGCGGGGACGACGTTCATCACCACGCTGGACGGGTACACGGCCAGGCCCCCCGGCACGTAGAGCCCCACGCGGCGCACCGGTACCCACCGCTCCGTGACGGTGCCCCCCGGCACGACCTGGACCTCGACGCTGGCCCGGCGCTGTTGCTCGTGGACGAGGCGCGCCCGTCGAGTCGACTCGGCGAGTGCTGCCCGCACCGCTGGATCCAACCCGTCCAGCGCCGCGGCGAGCGCCTCGGCCGCAACCCTGGGCCGGGCAACGTCCACGCCGTCGAAGCGCAGCGTCGCGGCGCGCGCGGCCGGGTAGCCCTGGGCCGCGACGGCCTCCACCACCGGAGTGACCGCCTCGAGCGCGGCGCGCACGTCCACCGCGGCGCGCGGCAGTAGCCCGCGTAGATCCGCGGTGCCGGCGGAGGTGAGGTCGAGACGGCGCAGCACTCCCACAGTTTAGGGGCGACAACGCCCTTAATTCCCGCCTCACCGGACCGAGCGGACAGTACGGTGCGGGTTGTGGCAGATCTCATCCCCGTCTTCCCGCTCACCCATGTGTTGGTGCCGGGGATGCCGCTGCCGCTGCACGTATTCGAGGACCGGTACCGGCAGCTGCTCGTCGACGTGCAGGGTGACGCGGGCGGAGGCGCGTTCGGCATTGTCGCGCTGCGCCGCGGCAGCGAGGCCAACACCGCCGGCACGGTCGTGACCGATCCGGACATCGCCGACGTGGGCACGCTCGCCGAGATCCTCGAGGTCGAATCCTATGAGGACGGGGCGTCGGACCTGCTCACCGTCGGCAGCCGCAGGTTCCACATCCGCGAGCTCGTCGTCGATGGGGCGCCCTACCTGCGCGCGCACGTCGACTGGCTCGAGGAGCGCGACGGCGATCTACGGCCGGCGCACGTCGTCATCACCCGCCGGCTGTGCAGCGACCTGGAACAGCTGATCTTGGAACTCACCGGTCGCGAGCGAGAGGATCCGCTGCCTCGCGACGCCAACCTGCTGTCGTACTACGTGGCCGGGCAGGTGCCTCTCACGCCGAGGGACCGGCAGTCGCTGCTGGCCGAGCCGACGGCGGCCGACCGGCTGCGCCGAGCGATCGGCCTACTGCGGCGGGAGATACGGCTGCTGGAAAGCACTCGCAGCATCGCCGTAGCCCCGTCCGTACTGCGGCTGTTCGTCAACCTGAACTGAGGTCGCCGGCTGCTCCGGCCGGCCCAGGTCGTCCTGGCGCGCAAAAGCGACGCACAGCCCGTACACGAGCACCGCCACGCCCGCCTCTGCGAGCAGCAGGCCGTGCATGTGCAGCGACAGCGGCAGCTCACGGATGTAGGTATTGGTCGGGCCGTTGCCGCGCCCACCCGCGAGCAGATGCCCGACGAGCTCGGTCAGCGCCGAGCCGGCCAGGCCGCCGACCGCGAGCGCCGCCAGGGCGACGGGACCACGTGTCGGCCGGAGCAACCACACGATTACCGCGGCGAGCAGCCCGGTCGCTATCCCGATGACCGCAAACCGCCCGTCCGCCGCGATCCACGCCTCGCTCTCGTTCGGCTGGACGGCGTGCGGGGCGATGACGTAGCCGAGCGGGCCGGGCGGGCTCCACCACTGCCACAGCACGCCGAGCAGCGCCCCCAGGCCCGCGAGCGCCGCGACGATGAACGCCCCGGCTCGCAGGTCAGCGGTCGAGGCCCATCGGTCGGTCACGCATCCAGTCTGTCAGCCGGCTCGCCAGGGCGAGTAACCGCACAGATCACGCTCAGCCCTTGACCGCTCCGGCGGTGAGCCCGGCCGAGATCCGGCTCTGGAAGATCACGAACAGCACGACGACGGGAAGCGAGGTCAGCGTTGCGGCCGCCATCAAGCCGGGCCAGTCGGCACCGTGTACCGGGCTGCTCTGGAAGTACAGCAGGTACATCGGCAACGTCGCCTTGTTGTTGTCGAGCAACAACGTGTTCGCGAGTACGAACTCGTTCCACGCCAGGATCCAGCCGTATACGCCGGTCGCGATCAGGCCCGGCGCGACCAACGGCAGGATGATCTTGTAGAACGTCTGCCACCGGCTGCAGCCGTCGACCATCGCGGCCTCGTCCAACTCCTTCGGCACGTTGGCGATGAAGGTGCGCAGCGTCCATACGGTGTAGGGCATCGTGAAGACCAGATACGCGATGATCACGCCCGTCGTCGTGTTCTTCAGGTGCGCGTGGTCGAGCAGCAGCGACATCGGGATCGTCAACGCGAGCAGCGGGATCATCTGCACGATCAGCACCGCGAAGATGAAGACCTTGCGGCCGAGGAAGCGGAATCGGGCGATCGCCATGGCGCCGAAGAACCCGATGACGATGCTGATGACCACGGCGCTGAGCGTGATCGTCAGGCTGTTGCGCATGTCGTCCAGGAAGATCGGATCGTGCAGCACCTCGGCGAAGCCACGCAGGCTGGGGTGTCGCGGCCAGAACTTCGGCGTGATCGTGGTGACGTCCCCGCTGGTCTTGAAGGCCGTGATCAGCATCCAGTAGATCGGGAATCCGAAAACCACGGCGAGCAGCATCGCCAGCGCGTTCCAGGCCCAGGTGGCGTAACGGCGCCCGCCGCGGCGGCGCGCCGGCCGATCGGCCGAGGGGTGCTTCTTCGGCCGAGGCATGGCCTCCGGCGGGGCAGCGAGCCGGGTCATTCCGCGTCACCGATCCGGAAGAGCTGGCGAATGTAGAACACCATCACGCCCAGCAGGCAGACCATCATCAGCACTCCGATCGTCGCTCCGGTGTTGTAGTGGCTGCTGCCGACGCCCTCGCTGTACATGTAGATACCGACCGTCTGGTAGCCCGGCTCCGGGTGGCCGTTGCGCATGAACCAGATCTGGTTGAAGACGCCGAAGTCCCAGATCACCGACAGCGTCATCAGGATGATCAGCAGGGGGCGCAGGAACGGCAGCGTCACCCGGGTGAATGCCTGCCACGGTGAGGCGCCGTCGACTCGAGCCGCCTCCAGGACGTCGCGCGGGATCTGGGTGATACCGGCGTGCAGCGAGATGGCGATGAGCGGGACCGCGCCCCACACGACCACCGCGGTGACGACGGCGAGTCCCTGGTGCGGGTCGGCGAACCAGTCGTGCCCCCGCATGTGCACGCCGGGCACGCGGTCGAGCAGCCAGTTCACGACTCCGTACTGGTTGCTGAACAGCCAGTAGAAGATCTGCGTCGACACCGTCGACGGCACCGCCCACACGAACAGAAGCACCGCGACCAGGATGACCCGGGCCCATTTCGACACCCGGTTGAGCAGCAGCGCGACACCCATCCCGAGCGCCAGGCTGAGCCCGACGTTCAGGACGGTGAACACCAGCGTGCGCTCGAGCACCGTCCAGAACGCGGAGTCCGACAGCACGCGGGTGAAGTTCCGCAGCCCGACGAACGGGGTCGTCCCGGCACTGTGGAACAGCGCGAACTTGCCACTGTCCTGGCGCTGCAGCGACAGCATGATGATCTTGTACAGGGGCCAGCCGGTGACGCCGACCAGGACGACCACGGCCGGCAGGATCAGCAGGTAGGCGAGCCCGCTGCCGCGGCGGCCGATGCGCGGGGACACCACGCGCCTGCCGGTCGAGGTTCCGGTCGCCGTCATGCGATTGCCCCCAGCCGCCGTCGGATAGTGGACCGAGCCGGCACCGGACGTGGATCGCAGGTCCGGTGCCGGCTCGGCGTCGAGCGGATCAGTTCTTCGCGTTGAGGATGCCCGCGACCTTCGTGTCCGCTGCCTTCGCCGCATCGGCGACGGACTGCTTGCCGTTGGCGATGTCCTCCAGCATGTTCTGCAGGACGTTGCCCGTCTCGACGTTGGCCCAGTTCGGGGTGTTCGGCACGAACCAGGTGTTCTTGGCCGCCTCGCCCGTCGACTGGTTCGCCTGGCCGGCCGCCTCGTAGGTGCCCAGCAGCGCGGTGTTGTTCGGGATCGCGAACTTGGCCAGCGCCGTCTGTTGTGCCGTGTTGGTGAATGCCTTGATCCACTGGGCACCCAGGCCACTGTTGGGCGCCTTCTGCGGTACCGCGAGATCGGAGCCGCCGAGGAAGGACGGGGTGTACTGGCCGGCGGCGGTGCCCGGCATCGGGAACGTCGACACGACGCTCTTGAGCTTCGGGTTGCCGGTCTTCGGGTCGAGCACCGAACCGACCTCCCAGCCGTTGCCGAGGATCATCGCGATGTGACCCTGCGCCATGACGGCGTCCTGGTCGGACTCGTCCTTCGTCTTGCCGCCTACCGAGAAGTCGGTCGCGATCTTCTGCCACGACGCCAGGCCTTGCTGAGCCTGGCTGCTGTCGAGCGTGCCCTGCCACGTGCCGCCCTGCTGCATCGCGATCTGGCCGCCCGCGCCGTAGACGAACGACATCGCCGCGTACCAGTTGCGGGCCGGCATGTAGAACGCCGAGAAGTTCGGGTCGTGCGGGTAAGCCGCCTTCAGCTTGGCCGCGTCGGCGTTCAACTCGTCAAGCGTCGTGGGTGGGTTGGTGATGCCCGCCTTGGCGAACATGTCGGTCCGGTAGATGACGACCCGGCTGCCGGCGTAGTACGGGACGGCCTGCAACTTGCCGTCCGGCGACGTGCCGGAGGCCTCCAGGCCCTTGAGCCAGGTGCTGGAGTTGTCGAACTGGGCCTTGCCGGAGGTCAGATCCTTGAACGCGCCGGCCGCGATGTAGGAGGCGGTCTGGGTGTTGCCGAGCTCGACGACGTCCGGGACACCGGTCGATCCCGCGAACGTCGAGTCCAGCTTGGTCGTGTAGTTGTTCCACTGCTGCCACTGCACGGTGACCTTCGCACCGGTCTGCTTCTCGAACTCGGCGTTGGCAGCGTCGACGACCGCGGGCCAGCCCTTCTGCGCGTCGCTCTGCAGCCAGACTGTGATCGTCTTGCCCTTGCCGTCGGTGCTCATGACCGCGGTGGAACCGCCGCCTGACGACTTGCCCGAGCTGCAGGCAGAAACCGTCATGACTGCCGTTACCGCGATGACCGCGGCAGTTACGACTGTGCGCTTCACGCCGTCCTCCTCAGATTGGTCCAGATCAATCCGAGACATTGGCATAGACCATTTGAGGTGTCAAGGAGTCCCGAAGGCAGGGCGGCTCGGCGTTACCAGACCGACATACAGATGCGCGTTCGTGCGCGGTGCGACGTCAGAACGTGCTTGATCGACCAACAACGGCGCGCAGCAGCAGGTGCAGCTCGTCGAGCCGGGCGTTCGACACGACCCGGTCCACGTCGAAGCCGCGCAGGCGGGCAACCGTGTCGCGCCGGCGCCGGCGGCCCAGGAAGCGCAACGCCAGCAGCGGCAACGTCCAGGTGCGCCCGGGCAGGCCGATCCGGCGCAGCTCGCGCAGCACGTCCGCGCGTGTATCAGCTACCAGGGCACGCAGCCGCTGCTCGATCGGGCCAACCTCGTCGGTGGCGGTGAGGCGCCGCAACACCGCCCGCAGCAGAGCCCGCATGGCCAGCACGCCGAGCGCGATGACAGCGACCACCACGGCCCAGAACGTCGAGCCGAGCACCCACTCCACGACCGCAGCGAGCCCGAGGACCCCGAGCGCCACGAGCAGGAGGCTGCGGCCGACCGACTCGCCGATCGCCCGGCCGACCAGGTACCGGGCCAGAGCCCAGCGACTCACCGCGGAACCCTGCTGGAAGTCGCCGACCTCGGCTGCCTCCGGCCACTCGGCCGCTTCCGGCCACACCGGGTCGGGCTCGTCGCGAGACGGCTGGGCGGGTAGTGCCGGATCCACACTTCGACGGTACCCGGGCGAGGTAGCCACCCGGCCGCGACGTTTCGCACCACCATTGCTTGTGTGACGAGGGTCTGGCCCTCGACGGGCGATGGGCGCATGCTGGAAACCGGAACGCACCCTCATCCACCGGAGGACACCATGCGTGCACAGCCGGGCGATCAGCTGATCGTCGAGGGTCAGATCGTCGGGCAGCATGCCCGGCGCGCGACCATTCTGGAAGTTCACTCGCTGGACGGATCGCCGCCGTACCTGGTGCGGTGGCAGGACGGCCACGAGGCGCTCACCTTTCCCGGACCGGACGCGCACATCGCGCCCGGCGAGCCGGGCCACGCGATCGGCTGAGGCCGCGACGATCGGCTGACGCTCACGCGATCGGCTGGCTCACGCGTTCGGCTGGCTCTCGCGATCGGCTGAGGGCGTGCGATCGGCTGAGGGCGTGCGAGCGACTGAGTCACGACGAGCGACTGAGCCCCGACGACCGCGACTAGGCCGACACGGCGGCCGGGCCGAGCAGCGCTTTCAGGTCGCCCATCAGGGCGGCCGACGGTGTCACCCGGAACCCGTCGCCGAGTTTGAGCAGGTGCTCGCGCTCGCCGTTGACCAGGCGCAGGTGCACGTCGGTGGTGCCGGGATGGGTGGCCAGGACGTCCTTGAGCCGCCCCACCATCGGCGGCGTGCACCGCGCCGGCGCCATCCGCACGACCACCGGGCCGCGCGGTCCCTCGCTGGCGTCCAGCGGCGTGATGTCGCTGGCGATGAGCTTGACGGCGTCCTCGCGGGCATCGGTGCGGCCCTTGATCGCGACGATGGCATCCTCGGCGATGGTGAGCGCTACCTGCGCGTACGTCTGCGGGAAGAACATCACCTCGATGGAGCCCTCGAGATCCTCGAGCACAGCCTGCGCCCACGGCGCGCCGGCCTTCGTGACCCGCCGGTTGACCGATGACAGGATGCCGGTAAGCGTGACCGACTGCGGCTCCTCGCCGGCTTCGGCCTGCACCGCGGCAATCGTCATGTCCGCCGACGCAGCCAGGATGTGCTCGAGCCCGAACAGCGGATGGTCTGAGACGTACAGCCCGAGCATCTCGCGCTCGAACTGCAGCAGCACCTTCTTGTCCCACTCCCCCGGCGCGACCCGCACCGCGAACACGTCCTCGACACCCGCCGCGTCATCGCCCATGCTGCCGAACAGATCGAACTGCCCGATCGCCTCGGCCCGCTTGGTGTCCAGGACAGCGTCGACGGCCGGCTCGTACACATTGATCAGGCCGCGCCGGGGATGGCCCAGCGAGTCGAAGGCGCCGCCCTTGATCAGAGCCTCGATGGTGCGCTTGTTGCACACCACGGCGTCGACCTTGCGCAGGAAGTCGCCGAAGTCGACGAACGCGCCCTTGGCCTTGCGGGTGGCCACGACGGACCCGACGACGTTGGCGCCGACGTTGCGCACCGCGGTGAGGCCGAAGCGGATGTCCGTGCCGGTCGGGGTGAAGTTGGCGTCGGAGGAGTTGACGCACGGCGGCAGCACCTTGATTCCCATGCGGCGACACTCGGCCAGGTAGATCGCTGACTTGTCCTTGTCGTCGCGCACCGAGGTCAGCAGCGCGGCCATGTATTCGGCTGGGTAGTTCGCTTTGAGGTACCCGGTCCAGTAGGACAGCAGGCCGTAAGCGGCCGAGTGTGCCTTGTTGAAGGCGTAGTCGGAGAACGGCAGCAGGATGTCCCACAGCGTCTTGACCGCGCCGTCGGAGAATCCGCGTTCTTTCATGCCGGCGTTGAACTGCTCGTACTGCGCGTCGAGTTCGGACTTCTTCTTCTTGCCCATCGCGCGGCGCAGCAGGTCCGCGGCGCCGAGGGAATACCCGGCCACCTTCTGCGCGATCGCCATGACCTGTTCTTGGTAGACGATCAGGCCGTAGGTCTCACCGAGGATCTCGGCGAGCGGCTCCGCCAGCTCCGGATGGATGGGCACGACCGGGTCACGCCCGTTCTTGCGGTTGGCGTACTTGGTGTGCGAGTCCGCGCCCATCGGACCCGGGCGGTACAGCGCGATGACCGCGGAGATGTCGCCGAAATTGTCCGGACGCATCGACCGCAGCAGCGCGCGGAGCGGACCGCCGTCGAGCTGGAAGACCCCCAGCGTGTCGCCACGCGCAAGAAGTTCGTAGGTGTTCTTGTCGTCGAGCGGCAGGTCCTCGAGGACGAGTTCCACGTCCCTGTTGGCTCTGATGTTGTCGACGGCATCGTCGAGGATCGTGAGGTTGCGCAACCCGAGGAAGTCCATCTTGATCAGGCCGAGGTGCTCGCAGGTCGGGTAGTCGAACTGCGTGATCATGGCGCCGTCCTGCTCGCGCTTCATGATCGGGATGAGGTCCAGCAGCGGATCCGATGACATGATCACGCCCGCCGCATGCACGCCCCACTGGCGCTTCAACCCCTCGAGCCCCTTGGCGGTATCGACCACCCGCTTGACCTCGGGGTCGGACTCGTAGAGCGAGCGGAACTCCGACCCCTCGTTGTAGCGCTCGTGCGTGACGTCGAAGACGTTCTTGAGCGGGACGTCCTTGCCCATCACCGGCGGGGGCATCACCTTGGTGACCCGTTCGCCCATCGAGAACGGGTAGCCGAGTACCCGCGCAGAGTCCTTGACGGCCTGCTTGGCCTTGATCGTGCCGTAAGTGACGATCTGCGCCACGCGGTCGTCGCCGTACTTGTCGCTGACGTAGCGGATGACCTCGCCGCGCCGTCGCTCGTCGAAGTCGACATCGAAGTCGGGCATCGAGACGCGGTCGGGGTTGAGGAAACGCTCGAAGATCAGACCGTGCTCGAGCGGATCGAGGTCGGTGATGCGCATGGCGTAGGCGACGATCGAGCCCGCGCCGGAGCCGCGGCCCGGGCCGACCCGGATGCCGTTGTCCTTGGCCCAGTTGATGAAGTCGGCGACGACGAGGAAGTAGCTCGGGAAGTTCATCTGGTTGATGACGCCGACCTCGTACTCGGCCTGCGCACGCACCCGGTCGGGCACGCCGTCGGGGTAGCGCCGTGCCAGTCCGGTCTCGACCTCCTTGCGGAACCAGGTCTCCTCGGTCTCGCCGTCCGGGATCGGGAAGCGTGGCATGTACGTGCCGCTGCCCTCGGTGAAACTGACCTCACAGCGCTCGGCGATCAGCAGCGTGTTGTCACAGGCTTCGCGCAACTCGTATTTGTCCGCCCACAGCGAGCGCATCTCAGCGGGCGACTTGAGGTAGAAGTCGCGGGCGTCGAATTTGAACCGGTTGGGGTCGGCCATCGTCTTGCCGGACTGGACGCACAGCAACACCTCGTGCGTGTCGGCGTCCTCGGCATGCGTGTAGTGCAGATCGTTGGTGGCGATCATCGGCAGGCCGAGGTCGCGGGCCAGGCGCAGCAGATCCTCGTGCACTCGCGTCTCGATGCCGAGGCCGTGATCCATCAGCTCGAGGTAGAAGTTGCCCGGACCGAAGATGTCGCGGAACTGCGCGGCGCTGGCGCGTGCCTTCGCGTAGTCGACGATACGCAGCCACGTCTGGATCTCGCCGGACGGGCAGCCGGTGGTACCGATGAGCCCGCCGGCGTACTGCGAGAGCAGTTCGCGGTCGGCCCGCGGCTTGTAGAAGAAACCTTCGAGCGAGGACCGCGACGACAGCCGGAACAGGTTGTGCATGCCGGCGGTGTTCTCGGCCAGCAGCGTCATGTGGGTGAAGGCGCCACCGCCGGAGACGTCGTCCTCACCTCCGCCGGCCCAGCGCACGCGGGTGCGGTCGTAGCGGGACGTGTTCGGCGTGAGGTAGGCCTCCATGCCGATGATCGGCTTGACGCCGGCGGCGGTGGCCTTGGCGTAGAAGTCGTAGGCGCCGAAGACGTTGCCGTGGTCGGTCATCGCGAGGGCCGGCATGCCCATCCGGGCGGTCTCGGCGAACAGCTCCGTGAGCCGGGCAGCACCGTCGAGCATGGAGTACTCGGTGTGCACATGCAGGTGCACGAACGAGTCGGTACTGGTGTCGCCCCGGCCTGATGCCACGGTCGTTCCGGCCCCCTCGATGGACTGTCGGCGGGCACTGTCACCTCGCCGGATCGATTCTCACATCCGGGGCTGACACCGCTCGGCGTGTCGCGCGCGCGTGTCTCTAGACCTCAGCCTGAGCGTCCTGCCGTTCGGCCCTGGGCACCCCGCCGATCAACAGCAGAAAATGGCTGCCCTGGCGATCAGAGAGTGCTGTTGACCAACGGGGTCGGAGCGGGGTGAGGGCTGGGTCACGCGCCGACGGTGACGGTTGCCCCGACCCGGCCCCAGCCATAGAGGAACCTCAGTGCGGCAAGCGGCATGCGCACGCAGCCGTGGGATCCGTCGGTACGGTACCGCGCGCTACCGTACGGAAACGTCTGCCAGCTGGAGTCGTGGAAGCCGTATTGCGAGCCGACGAACGGGATCCAATACCTGACCGGGTACGTCTCGCCGGTGTCCGGCGTCAACGTCGTGTCGGTCGTCTTGCCCTGGATCCGGAACGTCCCGATCGGTGTCGCGGTGGACGTGCCGACCATTCCGGTCGTCACCGCGGAGCTGTAGACGGCTCGCCTGCCGGCGCACATCCAGACCCGTTGTTTCGTGATGCTCACCAGCACGAGCTGCTCGACGCGGTTGTGCGTGCAGGCGTCGGGCACGCCACGGGGCCGGGATTGCAGCTTGGCGGCGACGACAGGGCTCGAGTCGCTCGCCACGCCGGCGGGTGGTTGCACCGAGTGGCGCAGGGACTGGCGCACGGCCTGCCCGGCAGCGCACCCGCCCAGGATCGCCGCGGCGAACAACGCGGCGACGAACGCAGCACTACTAACCCGCCTCACCCCGTCCCCATCGGCATCGAAACAGCTGAGGTTAGGGCTGCACGCACGCGATCACCGTCCGGCGCGGCAGGATGGGTCGGGTGACCCGAGCAGACATCGTCCAGGCCCTCCGGGCCGACATCGGGAAGTCGGTGATCTCGCTCGACTTCGACGGCACGTTGGCGCCGATCGTCAAGGATCCGTTGCGATCCCGTCCGATAGAGGGCGCCGTCGAGGTGCTGCAGACGTTGGCGCACGCGGGCGCGCACCTCGCCGTGATCACCGGACGTGACGCGCGCACCGCGCTGCGCCTCGGAAGCCTCGAGTCCGTGCCGGGCATCCGCGTGACGGGGCTCTACGGCGTCGAGTCGTGGTACGACGGCCGGCTCACGACGATCGAGACGCCGCCCGTCGTCGATGAGCTGCGCAAGCGGCTGCCCGGTGTGGTCTCGCGACACAGCAACGATCCAGCGGTGTGGATCGAGGACAAGCGCCTGTCACTGGTCGTGCACACCCGCCGGGCCGCCGATCCCGAGGCTGAGCTGGCCCATCTGGTCGAGCCGGTGCGGCAGCTCGCGGCCGGACTCGGGCTGGAGGTGCATGCCGGGCGCGACGTTCTGGAGATCCGCCTGCCCGGGTACGACAAGGGCACGGTGTTGCGCCGGCTCGTCGACGAGCTCTCGCCGACGTCGCTGCTGTATGCCGGCGACGACGTCGGGGACCTTCCCGCGTTTGCGGCTGTCCGCGAGCTTCGCGCGACAGGTCTCGCTGCGTGGGCAGTCGCCGCCGTGTCGGATGAGGTCCCGGAGATCCGCGACACGGCCGACCTGCACGTCGACGGTCCAGCCGGAGTCGTGGGCCTGCTCCGCGAGATCGCGGCCTAGCCCAGCGCGTCGAGTTGGGCCTGGAACCACTCGGCCGGCGGCAACCGGATCGCGGCCGCGCGCATCCGTCCGGCCCGCTCCGCTCGCTCGGCGGCCGACATCTGCAGTGCGGCGTGTAGCGACTCGGCGGTGGCCGACACGTCGAACGGATTGATCCGCAGCGCGTCCTCGCCGAGGACCTCAGCCGCGCCCGCCTCCCCGGAGATCACGACCGCCGGCGTGCGCTCGGAGATGACCAGCCCTTCGAGCACGACCAGGTTCATCCCGTCCCGGATCGAGTTGATGAACAGCACGTCGCTTCGCCGCAACACCGCAAGCGCGGCCGGGTAGTCGTCGACGATCTCCAGCACCAGCGGCGTCCAGTCATCGGTACCGAACTCGTCGTCGATGTCGCCGGCCAGCCGCGCGATGGACGCGGTGTACTCGCGATAGGCGGGCAGGTCCTCGCGGGACGGGTTGTTGTAGACCATGTGGACCACCTGGCCGTGCCACTCGGGGTGGGTGCGGAGCAGCTCGCGGTAGGCCAGCAGCCCCCGCCACACGTTCTTGGACAGCTCAGTGCGGTCGACGCGCCCGATGAGCTGACGATCCCCGACGGTCTCGTTCAGCAGCCGCAGCTCGCTCTCGACGTCGCGACGCCAGGCGCGCTTACCTAGCTCATCCGGATCGGTGCCGAGCGGGAACACCCGGATGCCGTCGGGCTCCCGGCCTACGACCGACCGGCACGTGTCGCGGAACAGGTCCGCCCACCGCTCGGTGTGAAAACCGATCAGGTCTGCTCCCAGCAAACCGTCGACGATCGCGTACGCGACGTCGTCGGGCAGCATGCCGAAGTAGTCGGCGGACACCCACGGCGTGTGCGTGAAGTGGCCGATGCGAACGTCCGGGCGCATCGTGCGCAGCATGCGAGGCGCGAGGAACAGGTGGTAGTCCTGGATCATCACGCGCGCGCCGGGTGCTGCCTCCTCGGCCAGCGCCTGCGCGAAGGCCTGGTTGAAGCGGACGTAGGACGCCCACTGGCGCCGCCATGCCGCGTCGAAGGTCGGTGCTCGGGGCAGGTCGTACAGCATGTGCAGCACGAACCAGAGCGTCGAGTTCGCGATTCCGTTGTAGGAATTGCGGAAGGTCAGGCCGTCGATCGGCAACATCCGCACGTCGAACTCGCCGTTGAGCGCCGACGCGGCGAAGTCCAGTTCGGACAGCCGACCGCTGGGCGCCTGGCGGGCGAGTGCACGCTCGCGGTCGTTCATCGCCGCGCACACCCACACCGCGTCCGGCGTGGCACCGAGTGCGGTCTGCATGCCGCTGACCAGCCCGCCGCTACCGCGGCGAACCTCGTCGCCATCCTCCACGGCAACCACCGACAGCGGTCCACGGTTCGACGCGACGAGGAGCGGTGCTCGGCCGGGCTCGGTCATATCCCCATTCCTACCCAAGTTGAGCGGTGTCGGGGCGTGAGTCAGGACTCATCGCGCAACACGTCCAGAGCATGTTCCAGGTCCGGTGGGTAGGGCGAGGTGTACTCGACCCAGGCTCCCGTGGACGGGTGCTCGAAGCCGAGCGCGCGCGCGTGCAGCCACTGGCGGGTGAGCCCGAGCCGCTTGGCGAGCACCGGATCGGCGCCATAGGTCAGGTCCCCGACGCACGGATGCCGAATCGCGGCCATGTGCACTCGAATCTGGTGCGTTCGGCCGGTCTCCAGGTGGATGTCCAGCAGGCTGGCGCCGCGGAATGCCTCGGCCGTTTCGTAGTGCGTGACGCTGGGCCGGCCGCCCGCGACGACCGCGAACTTGTAGTCCGCCACGGGATGCCGGTCGATCGGCGCCTCGATGGTCCCCCGGCTGGGATCGGGATGTCCCTGCACCAGCGCCGCGTACCGCTTGTCGACGGTGCGGGCCTTGAATGCTCGCTTGAGCAGCGAGTAGGCGCGGTCGCTCTTGGCGACGACCATCACGCCTGTCGTGCCCGCGTCCAGGCGATGGACGATCCCCTCCCGCTCGGCGGCACCCGAGGTGGCGAGCCGGTAGCCCATCGCGGCCAGGCCCTGCACCACGGTCGGCCCGCTCCAGCCTGGGCTGGGATGGGCCGCGACTCCGACCGGCTTGTCCACGACGACGATGTCCTCGTCCTCGTGAAGAACCACGAGGCCCTCGACGGGCTCCGGCCGCGCCGTGGTGCGCGCCACCGGCTCGGGCAGGGTGACCTCCAGCCACGACCCGCCGTGCACCTTCGCCGAGCGCGCCGGCGTCGCGCCGTCCAGGCTGACCCGTCCCGCGTCGACGAGATCGGCCGCGGCGGTGCGCGAGAACCCGAACAGCCGCGAGATCGCGACGTCGAGACGCAGCCCGTCGAGTCCGTCCGGCACGGGCATCAGACGCGATTCGCTCACTCGGGCGGACCCCCACGCTTCGTTCGGCCGCCACGACCGTCGATGTCGATCCCACGCAGGGCGAGGACCGCGGACAGTACGGCACCGCAGACGATCGAGGCGTCGGCGAGATTGAAGATGGGCCAGACATGGCCGTCGTTGCTGAACAGGCTGATCCAGTCGACGACGTTCCCGCGGCCGACGCCCGGAGCGCGGAATATGCGATCGACCAGGTTGCCTAGCGCACCGCCGAGCACGAGCCCGAGCGCGACGGCCCAACCGGTCGAACGCATCCGGCCCGCCGTGCGAAGGATGAAGCCCACGACCGCCAACGCGATCACGGTGAGCACGGCCGTCGCCCCGGTACCCAACGAGAACGCGGCACCGGAGTTGCGCGTCTCCACCAGGTAGATGGCGCCACCGAGAATCCGAATCTGCTGGCCGTGGCCGAGATTGGCGGCGACGAGCAGCTTCGACAGAACGTCCAGGCCGACTGCAACCAGTGCGACTGCCGCGAAGAGCCGGACGCGACGTGGATAGTTCGGCTCGGAGATCTCGGGCACGGTCGCTCCTGATGGGGGCGCGGTGTCGCGGTCGGTGTCGCGAGCGGTCTCGCGAGCGGTCTCGCGAGCGGCGTCGCGGTCGGTCTCGCGGTCGGCAGAACTCACTGAGTCATTGTCGCGTACTCCCGCGCTGGTAATGACCTCGGTCGTTGATCTTGACATTGGTTCTCGAACGGCGCAGTGACGGAGGGCGTTTGTCTCCGTCTTGGCTTGGTCTGCCGACTCGCGTTCCGCTCCGGGTTAAAATCGTCAGCGACGGTGGGCGTCGTGCCGTATTAGCTCGGTCTGCCGAGTTGCGGCCCGCTGGTTTAAAAGCGCGCGGCGGCGAAGGATGTTGATCCCCTGTCCCGGCTTGGTCGGCCGGGCGGCGGTACCGCTCGTGACTCAAAGCGCGGCGACGGAGGACGTTGGTCGCTGGCTCGGCTCCGCTCGGCTCCGCTCGGCTCGGCTCGGCTCGGCTCGGCTCGGCTCGGCTCGGCTCGGCTCGGCTCGTGCTGAGGAGCGCAGCGACGGAGGGTTGGTCGCTGGCTCGGCTCGGTCGGGCGGCGGTCTCGCTCGTGCTGAAGAGCGCAGCGACGGAGGCCGATTGGTTCTTGGCGTCGTCAGTCGGCCGGCTTGCGTCTCGCTGATGATGAAGAGCGCGGCGACCCAGGACGTTGGTCTCTGACTCACCTTGGCCTGCCGGGTTGCGGTCGCTCACGGCCGGTGGCTCACTTCGTTGAGCATCGTGTGGACATGATCGTGATTTGCTTTGGGGTTTGCCTTGTGGATACCGACGAAACGGTCGGACCCGGCTGATATATTGAATGCATGTTCGACAGTGGCGAGCGGGTGGTGGCGCGGCAGGCGCTGGCCGAACTCGAGCACGCCATCCACACCCTGCAGACCCTGGCCGTGGGCCGGCTCGGCGATGACGACGTCCTAGACCTGATCCGCGACGTCGAGTCCGTCAAACGCAGGCTGGCCACGGTGGATCACGCGGTGATCAACGAGGTCGAGCGGCGGCGGCTGGCGGCCGAGCGGGGCTGCACCTCGACCGTGACGCTGCTGGTGCAGCTGCTGCGCCTGCCCCCCACCGAGGCCGGTGAGCGGGTCCGGGCCGCGGCGGCGCTGGGGCAGCGGCAAGCGTTGACCGGGGAGGTGTTGCCGGCGATCTTTCAAGCCACCGCCGCCGCCAGCGCGGCCGGGTCGATCTCGGCCCGGCACGCCGCGATCATCACCCACCTGATCGACCGGCTCCCCCCGGCCGTTCAGGCCGAGTTGGACACCACGGTGGAGGCGATCCTGCTCGAGCACGCCCACCAACTCGACCCCCGCACCCTCGCGTGTTT
>JAODNL010000303.1 GCA_025465405.1 Pseudonocardiales bacterium
GCCCGGAACTGCACGCCGATCCGGCTGATGGTGCCGCTGTCGCCGAGCCAGTCGTGGAGCAGGTTGTGCAGGTAGGACCACTGCAGATTGCCCATGCCGAAAGCGGTCGGGTAGCCGGCGGCCCGGCCGGCCTCGTCGTCCATGTGGATCGGCACGAACTCGTCGTTGACGGCGGCGTACCGGTTCCAGTTGTGAAAGCCCGTCGTGCGGGTGAAGGTCGGCAGCGTGTCGCCGACAGCGGCGGTGCGCGCACTCGTGGTCTGCGTCATCTGGAATGTCCCCGTCGTCTAGTAGCGGATCAGGGTGGTGCGGGTCCGCTTGACCAACTCTTCGTTCTGGTTGGTCCAGGTGTCCTCGCTGATGGTGAACAGCATCAGGCCCAGCCGGCCTTCGCGCTCGCGGTACTCGGCCAGCGTGAGCGCCGAGGTGATGAGGTCACCCGGGCGCATCGGCACGCCGTACTCGACATCGAGGCCACCGTTGAGCATGAACTGCAGGCCCGGGCCCTCGATGCCGAGCAACAGCTCGGTGCGGTCGGGGTTGTTGTTGTCGACGTCGACGTCGGGTCCGTCGTGCTCGGCCACCAGCCAGGCGAACGGGTTGAACTCCTGCGGGGCGACCAGCCCGCCGGTGCGAGTCTTCGCGGCGTAGTCGGCGTCGAGGAATTCATGCGGTGGCAGCTCGGGGTAGTAGACGGCCAGCGCCCACCGGCGGATGTCGGATTCCGAGACCGGGTAGGAAACGCGGCGCCCCATCTCACCGCCCACCGCAGCATGCATTGCCGCCGAGATCTTGGTGTCAGGCATGGCAGGCCGCCTCTCGTGGAGCTGCTGTCGGGCCCGAGCGCGGGCGGAGCCGCCTCCGCCGCCGGACACTTACCGCTCGTCATATATAGAACTATCGAAATATTGCCTCAGCGTCAAGCGTCAGGCCGGACTTGGTTCGGCCGTCGACGCGGTGGGCCAAGCGGGCGGACAGGGAGTACGAGCCGAAGCTCGCGCTGACCGTCAGGCACAGAAACGCGACGGTGACCGGGTACCACCCCGGCGATGCCTCACCCGTGGCCGGCCTCAGCGGGCCGCGGCCATCGCATCCGACCGGCCGGGAGCGAGGAACACCTTGCGTCCCGGGTAGTTCATCTGCGGCAGCCCCAGCACGTGCTGGCTGATGATGTTGCGGAAGACCTCGACGGTACCGCCGTAGGTGGCCGTGCCTTGAGCGAACCGGTGCCCGTACTCGACCGCTCCGAGCTCGCTGCCGGCCCGATCGCCCAGCGACACCAGGGCCTCGATGCCGACCAGGTCGACCAGGTCGGCCGAGCCCCGGACCAGGGCCTCGGACCCGGCCACGCGGCCGAGCGGGCCCGGGGTGCGGATTCCGGCCTCCAGGTCGGTGGCCACCCGCCCGATCCGCTGCAGGGCCGACCGGTCGTCGGCCACCTTGGTGCCGTCGGGGCGCACCGCCGCCGCGGTCCAGTCGACCGCCGCGTCGAGGGCCCGCTCGAGCACGCGCAGGAAGCTGCGCCCGACGGAGATGTCGTCGAGCCCGCTCTCCTCGCCGCCGATGCTGTGCTCGGCGTCCAACGGGCCGTGCAGCACGGCCCAGCCGGCGTTTACCGCGCCCAACCGGAACTTGTCGGAGATGCGGGCGTCGCTGTAGTACACGATGTTGGTGCGCTCACCGCTGAAGGCGCGGATGCCCTGGATCTCGACTCCCGGCGCGTCCAGCGGCACCAGGAACATCGTCATGCCCTTGTGCTTGGGCAGGGTCGGGTCGGTGCGGGTGATCAAGAAGGTGTACTGGCAGCTCTGGGCACCGGTCGTGAAGATCTTGGATCCGTTGAGCACCCACTCGTCGCCGTCGCGCACCGCGCGCACCTTGGCCGCGGCGATGTCCGAACCGCCGTCGGGCTCGGTGTAGCCCAGGCAGAACCGCACATGCCCGCGGGCCACGTCCAGGCGCATGGTGTCCACCTCGGCCGAGTCGAGGTAGCGTTCGACCGCCGACCAGACCAGGGCCGTGGTGCCGGCCGTGATGTCGGGCACCTGCCGGCGGTGCAGCTCCAGATCGAGGATGCGAGCCGATACCGCGTCCAGCCCGGCTCCGCCGTGCTCGACCGGCCAGGTCGGGTAAAGCCAACCCCGCTCGCCGAGGGCGAGGTGCACCGTGGCGCTGAAGCCGTCGCCGGTCTCCAGCTCACGCTCGTGCACCTCGTCGGTGACGATGTCGTCGAGGAAGGCCTGCACCTCCTTGGCGAACTGCTCCTGTTCGGCAGTCAACTGCAGGACGCTGAAATCCACGACGGTTGCCTCTCGCTAAACGGTTCTTGGTGGACGGGATGACGAGCCGGTCAGCCGGCGGCCACGACCAGGCCGGCGCCGATGCCGACCAGGTCTAGGTTCGGGTCGCCGGCCAGGACGCTCCAGCCCTTGGCTCGTAGAAAGTACAAGCTGGCGTCGGCCTCGATCGTGAAGCCCAGGCCGCCTTGCATGTGGGCCGACGTCGTCGTGCCGCGGGTGGCCACCCGGGCCGCGTTGGCGTAGGCCATCGCGATCAGCTCGGGTCGGGCCTGCGGCTCGTACTCGCTCATCCAGGCGGCCCGCCAGATGAGGTTGCGGGCACCGGTCACCCCGATGGCAACGTCGGCGAGCGGGAAGGCCACGCCCTGCAGCGAGCCGATCGGCACACCCATCGTCTCGCGGGTCTTGGCGAACTCCACCGCGGTGTCCAATGCGATCTGGGTCAGCCCGATCAGGGCGGCGGCCGTGAGCAGCTTCCAATCGCCCAAGGCGCGCTCGAAGGCGCTGACCGCAGCTGGCCCGCTGGCCAGCACGATGCGCCCGCTCGCCGCGGCCGGGTCCCAGCGACCCAGCGGCGTGCTGCCGTGGTTGGCGATGAACGGCGCCGGCTCGGCCGACCGGAACAGCACCAGCTCCTCGCCGCTAAGCGCGATGACGTCGTTGGCGATGGCGGCGTCGGGCACCAGCGCGGGACTGGTGCCGGTCAGTGGGGCCAGGGCGAGGGCCACCGGGGGCAGCCCGGCGGCGGCGGCGTCGAGCACGGCGCGGTCGGCGCCGACGGCGGCCAGCAGCCGCACGCTCACCACGTGGGAGATCAGCGGCACCGGGGACGCGTTGCGCCCGAGTTCCTCCGCCACGAGCACCAGCTCGACCAGTGTCGCGTCGTCGCCACCCAGGGCCGCGGGCAGACTCATCGTCGTGACGCCCATGCCGACCAGCTTCTCCCAGAGCGCGGCGTCGTAGCCCAGTGGCTCAGCCGCGCGTACGACTGAACTCGGCGACTCCTTGGCGAAGAACTCGCTGAACGCCTCGCGGACGTCCTCCTGATCGCTGTCCAGTGAATAGTCCTGCCGGCGGAGTTCCCACCTGTCCATGTGTCACCTATGCGCATTCGTCGATAGTTCGATGATGACCGAAGTGTGTACTGGGGAGCTGCCGATGGTCAAGAGATCGCAGCCGCGACGTGGTCGGCGCCTCACGCCAGCTCCTCCACGAATGCCCGCAACTGACGGACGTTGCGGCATTCGAAGACGCCGGTGCAATGCCGGGCGTACTCGCCGATCACCGAGTCGCCGGTGTCCCACACGGTGATCGGTTCCGGGTTGAGCCAGTACACGTTGCCGGCCAGCCGGCGCATCTCCCCGAGCACGCTGGCTCGCGAGGCGTGGTAGTTGGTCCGGGCGTCGCCGAGCACGATCACGGTGGTGCGCGACTTGAGCTGGCGGCCGTATCGCTCCCAGAACGTGTCGAGGGCGTTGCCGTAGTCGCTGCGACCGTCCAGCCAGACCCCGCAACCCTCGGCGTTGATCCGGCTGGTGGCTTCGACGATGCTGTCGGCCTCGGCCAGGATCGAGCTCACCTCGTCGTCCCCGTCGACGAACACGAAGCTGCGTACCTTGCTGAACTCCGAGCGCAATGCGTAGGTCAGCTGCAGGGTGAACGCGGCGAACGACGCGACCGAGCCCGAGATGTCGGCCAGCACGAACAGGTCGGGCTTGGCCGGGTGGGGGTGTCGGAACACGGGTTCGAGCGGGGTGCCGCCGGTCGACATCGCGCGGCGCACCGTGCGACGAAAGTCGAGCGCGCCTCGACGTTTGTGCCGCCGCCGTTGCGCGAGCCGGGCGGCCAGCTTGCGGCTCATTGGGGTGACCACCGAACGCAACTGCGAGATGTGCTCGACCGATGCCGTGAGGAACTCGACGTCCTCGGGCAAGGGTCGACGCAGGGTCTTGGCCACCGCCTCGGCCCCCCGGTCGGCCACCAGCCGCCGCCGGATCTCGGCTTCGATCTCCTGCTCGAAGTCGCGCACCCGGTGTTGGTACTCGTCGCGCAGCAGGCGCTGGCCCAACCCGTCCGGCTCAAGTTGCGCGGGCGTGTGGCGGGCCACCAACTCGGCCGCCAGTCGACCGGGGTCGACCGCTCGCAACGTGCGGAACAGGTAGAACGTGCCGGCGACAGCGCGGCCGGGCTGGATACCGGCGTGCCGGGTCACCAGCTCGGCGGCGATCAGTCGACTCAGCAACGACGGCTGCTGGGCCTCGTCCAGCGCGTCGAGCAGCAGCAGGCGAATCGCCGCATCGTCGAGATCGTCGAACGAACCACCGCCACCGCCACGGCCACCGCCTGTTGGGGCCGGGGTCGTTTCGTCGACCGGGTCGAGCGGCCGGTCGCGATGCAGGCTGAAGAAGATGTCGAACACGGCCGAGTAGGCGGACTCGTGCTCGCCGGTCTTCACCAACACGGCGCCCAGCGCGTCCTTGACCGCCTGCCGATCCTCGAGCGCGACGTGGTTCAGCGCGCGGACCGCGTCGATGTGTTCCGACACCGAGATCGGGATTCCAACGTTGCGCAGCTCGCGGATCAGACCCTCGATCGCCGACATCATCGCGTCATCGCGTCATCGCCGACATCATCGCCGACATCATCGTCGTCATCATCGTCGTCATCGTGGGCGTTGGTTGCCTGATCGTCGTCGCTACAGTCGCCCGATGCCTGCTTGCCCGGTCGTCCTCGTGCACGGCGTGGGTTCCTCGTTCGAGCACAACTGGCGCAACACTGGTTGGGTCGACCTGCTCACGGGTGAGGGCCGCTCGGTAGTCGGGGTCGAGCTGCCCGGACACGGTCGGGAACCGGGACGCCCGAGCGACGATCCGGCCAACCGGGTGCTCGCGCAGTGCCCGGCCGGCGAACCGGTCGACGCGGTGGGCTTTTCGGCCGGTGGCCACGCCGTACTGGCCGCGGCCGCTCGCGCGCCGGGTGCGTTTCGGCGCCTGGCCGTGCTGGGCGTGGCAATCCCCAATGCCGGTCGCGGCCCCACCTCGGCCGACGCGATCGCCGACGATCTGGACAGCGAGGCCGAACCGCCCGAGGGGCCGACCCGCGTCATCCGCCGACTCGTCGCGACGGCCGGCAACGATCCGCACGCCGTGGCTCAGTTCATCCGCGCTCGGCGTCCGGCCCTGAGCCTGGAGGACCTGGCCCACATCTCCCTGCCCACGCTGGTCGTCATCGGCGAGCACGATTTCGTCGGACCGGCCGACGACATGGTGGCCGCCCTGCCCAGCGCGACGCTGGTGACGCTGCCCGGTGTCGATCATTTCGCCACGCCTACGGACTTTCGCTGCATTGACGCGGTGCTGCGGTTCCTCGCTGATTGAGCCGGCGCCGGCTCACGGCTGGGTGCCGCCCAGTTCCTTGGCCGCGAGGTCGATGTCGGACTGGTTCTTCAGCAGCACAGGCAGGGTCTCGACCAGCAGCTCGCTGTCGATCTCGTCGACCGCGAGCAGGGTCAGGGTGCGGGCCCAGTCGAGGGTCTCCGACACCGACGGCTTCTTCTTCAGCTCCAGCGAGCGCAGGGACTGGATGACCCGGGCGACGGCGGTGGCCAGGGTCTGCGAGATTCCCGGCACCCGGGCCAGCACAATCTCGCGTTCGCGGTCCGAGCTCGGGTAGTCGATGTGCAGATACAGGCAGCGCCGCTTGAGCGCTTCGGACAGGTCGCGGCTGTTGTTCGAGGTCAGAAAGACCGTCGGGATGCGACGGGCACTCACCGTGCCCAGCTCGGGGATCGAGACCTGGTAGTCCGACAGCACCTCGAGCAGCAGGGCCTCGGTCTCGACATCGAGGCGGTCGACCTCGTCGATGAGCAACACGACTGGCTCTTCCGAGCGGATGGCCTCCAGCAGCGGCCGGGTGAGCAGGAAACGTTCGTCGAACAGGTCGTGCTCGATCTCGACCGCGTCGCCGGAGTGCTCGCGTTGGCCGCGAATCTCGATGTGCAGCAACTGCCGGCGGTAGTCCCACTCGTAGAGCGCCTTGGCCTCGTCGAGCCCCTCGTAGCACTGCAGCCGGATCAGCCGGGCATCGGTGGCCCGAGCCACCGACTTGGCCAGTTCCGTCTTGCCGGTGCCGGCCGGACCTTCGACGAGGATCGGCTTCTGCAGTCGGCTGCCGAGGTGTACCAGGCTGGCGATCTTGCGATCGGCCAGGTAGTCGACGGCGCGAAGGGCCTCCTGGGCGGCCTCGGTGGATGCGAACAACTCGGTGCTGCCTGGTTCTGCCACCGTTACGACGTCCCTTCGAGACCTACCACCAAATACTTTGGTGAACATCAAAGTACGGAAGACCCAGCCGGCCGGTCAACCGTCGTTTCCGGTCTTGACCCCGATCCGCGGGGGGCATACATTGACGTTCTTCGAACTGCGGGTCGGACTCGTCGTCCAGCTGCCCGCCGGCATGCTCGTCGCATCGACGACCCGAACCAGAAGGATGTCGGCTTGTTGAAGATCGTTGCCCTGATCAAGAGCACGCCGGAACTCACGGGCGAGCGCGGTTTCGCCGCTGATTTCACCGTCGATCGCGACGCGGCCCCGGCGCGCATCTCCGAGCTCGACGAGTACGCCGCCGAGCAGGCGTTGCGACTGGCCGAGGCCCACGGCGACGCGCAGGTCACCTACTTGACCATGGGGCCCGACAGCGCACTCGACGCGGTGCGCAAAGCCCTGTCGATGGGTGGTGACGGCGCGGTCCACGTGCTCGACGACGGGCTGCACGCCACCGACGCGGTGGCCACCTCGCTGGTGCTGGCCCGCGCTATCGAGAAGGCCGCCTTCGACGTGATCGTCTGCGGCATGGCCTCCACCGACGCCGGAATGGGCGTGGTGCCGGCGATGGTGGCCGAGCGGTTGGGCATTGCCCAACTCAGCTACGCCAGCTCGGTGACGATCGCGGACGGCACGGTCACGGTGCAGCGCGACACCGACGCGGCCAGCGAGACCGTCGAGGCACTACTGCCCGCCCTGGTGAGTGTCACCGACCAGTCCGGCGAGGTTCGCTACCCGTCGTTCAAAGGGATCATGGCCGCGAAGAAGAAGCCGGTCGAGGTGTGGGGGCTGCGCGATCTGGAGCTCGATCCGGCTTCGGTCGGCGCCCAGGGCGCGACCACAGCGGTCACCTCGGCCGTCGCCCGGCCACCGCGAACCGCCGGCGAGATGGTGAAGGACGACGGCGACGGCGGCGTGCGGCTGGCCGAGTTCCTCAGCGCCCAGCGCTTCATCTAGTCGATCGGAGCAGATGCAGATGTCCACAGTGCTCGTCATTGCCGACACGTCCTCGGCCGCTATCACCAAGCCGACCCAGGAACTGTTGACGATCGCTCGCCGCTTCGGCGACCCGGCCGTCCTGGTCTGCGGACCCGAGTCGGGCCAGTACGCCGACGCGCTCGGAGCGTTCGGGGCTGCCCGGGTGCTGGTGGCCGACGATCCAGCCATCGATCAGTACCTCGTGGTGCCCAAGGTGCAGGCCGCGGTGCAGGCGGTCGAGGCGATCGGGGCCGACAACCTGGCCGCCGTGCTGATCAGCGCGACGCCCGAGGGCCGCGAGATCGCCGGCCGCCTGGCGGTCCGGCTCGGCGGCGGCCTCCTCACCGACGCCATCGACCTCGTGCCAGGGCCGGCCGGTCCGGTGGCCACCCAGTCGGTATTCGCCGCGTCCTACGTCGTCGAGTCCACGGTGACCGTGGGAACCGCGATCATCGTCGTCAAGCCGAACGCGGTGACGCCCGAGCCGGCGGCGGTCACGCCCACTGTCGAAGCGCTGAGCCTGAAGCTGCCGACGGAGCTGGCGGCCGGTCGCATCACCGCCCGCTCGCCGCGCGGCGCCTCGGGCCGGCCCGAGCTGACCGACGCCTCGATCGTCGTCTCCGGCGGCCGAGGCCTCGGCAGCGCCGACGGCTTCGGCATCATCGAGGGCCTGGCCGACCAGCTGGGTGCGGCGGTGGGCGCGTCGCGGGCGGCGGTCGACGCCGGCTGGTACCCACACCGCAACCAGGTCGGTCAGACCGGCAAGACCGTGTCGCCGCAGCTCTACCTGGCGGTCGGGATCTCGGGTGCGATCCAGCACCGGGCCGGCATGCAGACGTCCAAGACGATCGTCGCCGTGAACAAGGATCCGGAGGCGCCGATCTTCGAGCTCAGCGACTTCGGAGTGATCGGCGATCTCAACGAGGTCGTCCCGCAACTGTCCGAGGAGATCGCGCGGCGCCGCAACTGACCCGCTCGGCCCAGCACGCAGAGGAAGGGACCGGATGGACTTCGAACTGACGCCGGACCAGCGGTTGTTCCGCGGTACGACGAAGGACTTCCTGGAGAAGCACGCACCGCTCACCAAGGTTCGCGAGCTGGCCGATTCCGGGGTTGGCTTCGAACGGGAGTGGTGGCGGCGCGGCGCCGAGCTCGGCTGGCTGTCGATGCTGGTCTCGCCCGAGGCGGGTGGCCAGAGCATCTCCGGCGACGGCCTGCTCGACATGAACATCGTGGCCGAGGAGATGGGCCGGCTGGTATCGCCCGGCCCGCTCGTGGTCACCAACGTCGTGGCGGCCGCCCTGTCCGAGGCCGCCACGATGGGCGAACACCTCGAGATCATCGAGGAGTTGATGGCCGGTGACGCCGTGGCCAGCTATGCCATGTACGAGCCCGACCGCGGTTGGGATCCCGCTGGCACCCAGCTTCGGGCCGAGGACGACGGCGACGAGGTCGTGCTCACCGGCGTCAAGGAGCCGGTCGAGGCGGCCGACCAGAGCGACTACATCCTGGTGACGGCTCGCGGCAACTCCGGGCTCAGCCAGTACGTCGTCGCCGCCGATCACCCCGGCGTCTCGATCACCCCGCTGCAGAGCCTCGACTTGGTGCGCCGGTTCTCGAGGGTCGCCTTCGAATCGGTGCGCATCCCAGCCGCGGCGTTGGTCTCGTCCGGGCCCGAGACCGAGCAGGCCATCGAGCGCCAACTGCAGCTGGCCACCGTTCTGCAGTGCGCCGAGCTGGTCGGAGTGATGGAACGGGTGCTGGAGTTCACCCAGCAGTGGCTGTTCGACCGCTACTCGTTCGGCCGGCCGCTCGCGTCCTATCAGGTGCTCAAGCATCGGGTGGCCGACATGAAGATGTGGCTGGAGGCCTCACATGGCACGACCGCGGCGGCCGCGCGGGCCGTGCAGGACTGCAGCCCGGAGTCGGCCGAGCTGGTGAGCGTGGCCAAGTCTTACGTCGGCCAACGGGCGACCGACATCATCCAGGACTGTGT